>NZ_JACJEZ010000032.1:0-56343 GCF_014164365.1 Pseudoalteromonas sp. SG43-6 | reverse complement strand
TTCGATATTGAATTGACTGTGCCGAAGCAACTTATAAATAAGTTACTTCTGTTGGTCACTCAGCTTCTCTTTCGAGAAATCACATTGAGACTCTAAATTTTTTGCCTTGCTTAGCGAACTAAGCTCGGCTGTTAGAACTCAATCTGTACGAGTGCCCACACAGATGATTGCTTTATATTGTTAAAGAACGTTGCGGTTAAAGTTAAACTTTATCTCACTAGGGCTGCGCATATTACGCTTTCCTATTTTTTTGTCAACACTTAATTTTAAACTTTATTAAAAATCTAAACTTAAGTTTTACTCGACTAACTGATTAACTCTTGCAGCTTAAGCGTTGCTGTCTGCCGTCTCAGTGGGGTCGCATTATAGGGCGCGGCGAATTTTACGCAAGCGTTTTTATCATTAAATTCGCATTTATTTTATACCCTCAAGATACCCAAAAGAAACTGACACCTTACCCACAGAAGCCTGTGGATAACCTCGTTTTTTTCATCGTTTCACTAAACTATCTGCTTTGCTTATGGTAAGTTGCCCGCTGTTTTTTAAACTCGTTCATTAGGCATATAACATGATAGATATAATAAATAGTATTAGTGGGCTGCTTTGGGGTCATATTCTCGTCTACCTATTAATAGCGGCAGGACTCTTTTTTACTATTAAACTCAAGTTCATTCAATTTGTTCAATTCCCCCACATGATTAAAGTCATGTTCAATTCTCGTCAGTGTGATAAAAACGGTATTTCATCTTTCCAAGCTTTTTGTACTTCCTTAGCCGCACGTGTTGGTACCGGAAATATGGCTGGTGTTGCTGTTGCACTGTATTTAGGTGGTGCTGGGGCTATTTTCTGGATGTGGCTAATTGCCTTAATAGGTATGGCAACGAGTTTTGCAGAAAGTACTTTGGCTCAAGCTTATAAGATTCGTGATGAACATGGTAACTTCAGAGGAGGCCCTGCTTATTATATGGAATATGGTTTGGGCAAACGTTGGATGGGGGTGATTTTCTCACTCTGTTTGATATTGGCATTTGGCCTAGTATTCAATGCAGTGCAATCTAACTCTATAGCCGCTGCATTTAAAGTCGCTTTTGACATTCCAAACTATGTTGTTGGTTTAGTACTAGTCGTTGGCTCTGGCATTATTATATTTGGTGGCCTGAAAACTATTTCTCGCTTTGCAGAGTTGGTTGTACCATTTATGGCATTAGCTTACTTACTTGTAGCTTTATATGTGTGCGCTATTAATGCAGAGCAATTACCGACTGTATTTATGCGTATTATTAATAGTGCATTTGGAATTGAGCAAGCGGGTGCCGGTGCGATTGGTTATGGCGTTATGCAAGCAATGATCCAAGGAATAAAGCGCGGCTTATTCTCAAATGAAGCAGGTATGGGTAGCGCAGCAAATGCGGCAGCGACTGCGACGCCAAATCCGCCCCACCCTGCCTCACAAGGTTATGTGCAAATGCTTGGTGTATTTATTGATACGGTTGTTATATGTAGTGCAACAGCCGCGCTGATTTTGCTCTCTGATCAATTAGTAGCTGACTCAGGTGTAACTGGTATTGCATTAACTCAGGCTGCTCTTGAAGAACATGTTGGAAGCTGGGGCACAATCTTTGTTGCGATTGCTATATTATTCTTTGCTTTTACCTCAATTGTTGCTAACTATTCATACGCAGAAACTAATCTATTATTCTTAGAGCATAATCATGAGCATGGTATGTTGATCTTTAGACTTATAGTATTAGGTATGGTGATGTTTGGCTCTGTGAGTGAACTGGGGTTGATCTGGACCTTAGCTGATATTTCGATGGGCCTCATGGCAATCGTGAATGTTATTGCACTGTTTATGTTATCAGGCGTGGTGATCTGGCTTGCGAACGACTACACCACACAGCGCAAAGCTGGCAAATTACCAACATTTGATCCAACCAAAAATACTCAGCTTGATCAAACCATCCCGAAAGGGATTTGGCATAAAAAGTAAATAAGCTTATTTACAATCAAAGAGGGAGTCTATGTGCTCCCTTTTTTGATCAAAATAATAATGCCTTAGTAGTTATTCAGATTTGCTATCACAAGCGTCTAATATATTCATCGCTAAAGCGCGGCCCTTATTGAGTGCTTTATAAATCTGGCTACAGCTTCAACAATGCTTCAACAATGCTTCAACAATGCTTCAGCGAAGCGCCACACAGGAGTGTTGCTCTGAATCTATTGGGTATGCATGCGGCTGCAATTGGCATAGTGACGCTTTACTGTTCTCAG
Organism: Pseudoalteromonas sp. SG43-6; assembly: GCF_014164365.1. Classification (NCBI taxonomy): domain Bacteria; kingdom Pseudomonadati; phylum Pseudomonadota; class Gammaproteobacteria; order Alteromonadales; family Pseudoalteromonadaceae; genus Pseudoalteromonas; species Pseudoalteromonas sp. SG43-6. Next base: position 54,072 of record NZ_JACJEZ010000032.1, on the reverse strand, counting down.
CATTGGCCATTTATCAAGCGTCACCACAAAAGTAAAGCCTGCTGCTTTTTATACCAATCTGCCAAATTATGTGATCTAATTAGCGCACAGATACTTATCTACTTTTACTGAATTGAACTTAAAAGAATCCAAACAACTTTTAGTTTTATCACGTAAAGAGCCTAATGCAAGAAAACGCATACGCCTGCTTGCTGTTTCATTATTCTTTGAGGGGGGAAACAGAACGAATATTGCTAAGCGGCCAAATACAGCACGCTGCAGTGTCAAAAATGGATTTCAAACTACCTTAACAATTGAGTTGGATACGACAACACTGTCTATCTAATCGTGTATTTAGTGGTTATGAAGAAATAGTCGAACAGGTTTCGCAAGCGTGGAATAAATTCATCTCCGTCCCTGATACGGTTAAAATTATATGCTCTAGAGATTGGATCAAATTTACTTAATCTTTATGCAGATTGGTATTAGTGTTAGTTAAGCTAATTTCTCTGGCATCAATCAACAAAGTGATTTGCGTATATTTTGGTATTAAGATTGTCCGTACGCGCTATGGATAAAAGTTAAACGCATACAAAAGCTATAAGGTGAAAGTTTAATTTAATAGATAGATAGATAAGCAATTTTGGGTGTGTTTTTTTACGCTGTAGGTATAAATGAAGTAATAGTGAATATAAAGTGGTGCCCGAGGCCGGACTTGAACCGGCACGACTTGTTAGTCGAGGGATTTTAAATCCCTTGTGTCTACCAATTCCACCACTCGGGCATCGAGTTTGCTAATTAAAGCGTGTGGAGTAATTATTTGGAGGCGGAACCCGGAGTCGAACCGGGGTAAACGGATTTGCAATCCGGTGCATGGCCACTCTGCCATTCCGCCTAAATGTAACAAATAATTTGGAGCGGCACACGAGGCTCGAACTCGTGACCTCGACCTTGGCAAGGTCGCGCTCTACCAACTGAGCTAGTGCCGCATAAAACTTTGTCAGTAATTTGTACGTTGGTGCGCGACTATGTCGCGGTAAACGTTCTGGCAACTGAGCTAGTGCCGCATAATTAGATATAATTCTTTGTAAGAAATATTTTTTATCGCCCTTAAATTACCTTGGTTGAGTAATTTAAAGTGGTGCCCGAGGCCGGACTTGAACCGGCACGACTTGTTAGTCGAGGGATTTTAAATCCCTTGTGTCTACCAATTCCACCACTCGGGCATCGAGTTTGCTATTTAAAGCAAGTGGATAAAACTAATATGGAGCGGCACACGAGGCTCGAACTCGTGACCTCGACCTTGGCAAGGTCGCGCTCTACCAACTGAGCTAGTGCCGCATCATATTAATTCTAATTACTACATTTTTAAAAGTTACATTTGGTATATGCAACTAAACCACAAAGTGGTGCCCGAGGCCGGACTTGAACCGGCACGACTTGTTAGTCGAGGGATTTTAAATCCCTTGTGTCTACCAATTCCACCACTCGGGCATCGAGTTTGCTAATTAAAGCGTGTGGAGTGTTGATTGGAGGCGGAACCCGGAGTCGAACCGGGGTAAACGGATTTGCAATCCGGTGCATGGCCACTCTGCCATTCCGCCTCAATACTGGGTAACCTTTGATAAACTGGAGCGGCACACGAGGCTCGAACTCGTGACCTCGACCTTGGCAAGGTCGCGCTCTACCAACTGAGCTAGTGCCGCATAACGCATGTAAGTATTAATATGTTTCATCGCAACCTTGTCGCGGTAAAACATTCTAGCAACTTAACCAGTGTCACTTTGTTTATCTAGGGGGCTATGCCCTCTCAACACGGACGCATTCTACAGAGATTATTAAACGCGTCAATACAAAAAATGCTAGTTTTGAACTGTTTGATTATTTTTTATCTAAAACGGTGCGTTATTATACGTTTAGAGTCAATTTTTAGTCAATTCAGACCACGCTGCTATCAAATATTGCAGCATAGAAGTAACCGTTAAGAAGGTCGCAATGTAAAGTAAGCCATAACTTAAGTACATCATCCAACTATCGTATTGCCAAATGAGTCCAATAATAGCTAACATTTGCGCAGCAGTTTTAAACTTACCCATATTTGATACAGCTACATTACCACGCTTGCCTTGCTCTGCCATCCATTCTCGAAGTGCTGAGATAACAATTTCTCTGCTTATTATGATTAAAGCAGGAATAGTCATATACATTGATTGATAATAACTAGCTAAAGCAACCAATGCTGTACACACCATCACTTTGTCAGCAACAGGATCTAAGAATGCACCAAATGGCGTAGACTGCTCAAGCTTGCGCGCTAGATAGCCATCAAGAATATCAGTGATCGATGCAAGCCAGAAAATAAAAGCTGCAGCAAAGAAAGCCCATGAATAAGGCAGATAAAATACCACCAAAAAAATGGGGATAAGAAAAAGTCTAAATGTTGTGAGTGTGTTTGGAATATTCCACATAACTACTTGGGGATGTCTTTTTTTCTATATTCGCACGAAGGGCTAGCCCTTGTCATGCAAATGGTTAAATATCTTCTCAGCCATGTCAGAGCTGATCCCGGGTACTTGCTTTAATTGATCTATATTAGCAGCTTTTACTCCCTGCATGCCCCCTAAAAATTTTAATAATGTTTGGCGTCGTACCGAGCCGATACCACCTATCTCTTCTAATAGTGATTGAGTGCGTTGTTTTTGCCGCTTGTTACGGTGCCCTGCAATAGCAAAGCGATGTGATTCATCGCGAATATGTTGGATCAAATGTAGCGCTGGTGCGTCTGAATCCATTGGGATTGTTTTCCGGCCACCATCAATTAATAGTGTTTCAAGGCCTGGCCTACGACTGGTGCCTTTTGCCACACCGACTAACAGCGGCATTTTTGCATGTGGCCAATTAGCAAAGTACTGCTCGGCACGAGAAAGTTGTCCTTTACCACCGTCGATAAAAATCACATCAGGAATTTTATCTTCGTCAACCAACTTGTTGTAACGCTTGTTTAACGCAAACTCCATTGCAGCATAATCATCACCTCCAGTGATCCCTGTGACATTAAAGCGTCGATATTCTTTATTATTCGGTCCTTGCGAATCAAACACCACACAACTGGCAACTGTGTTTTCTCCCATTGTATGGCTGATATCAAAACATTCCATACGATTAATATCATCAAGCCCTAACGTCGCTTTAAGTTGTGCGTAACGCTTATTAATCGAATCCTGAGTGCTTTGCTTCACGGTAATACTATTAAGCGCATTCTTCTTAGCGAGCTGTAAGTATTGCGCACGCTCACCGCGTGTAACTGTTTTTAAAGTTACTTTGCGTTCACTCACTTGGCTTAATGCTTCACTGAGTACATCAACTTCATCAAGTGCAAATGGCAAAATAACTTCTTTAGCAATTCGCCCTGTTGCACCTGGCGCTAAATAATATTGCCCAAGAAATGAAGCCAGTATTTCTTGTGGCTGTGAATCTTTCGGTACTTTTGGAAAGTACGTTTTGCTACCGAGTACTTTATGATCGCGGATCATCAACAAATGAATGCCATTAAGGCCATTTAAATGAGCAAAACCCACAACATCCATTTCGGCATAATTACCTGATATTGATTGTTGCTCTTGCATTTTACGCAGTAGCATTATTTGATCGCGTACTTTAGCTGCCAATTCAAATTGCAAAGCGTGGCTCGCAGCTTCCATTTTAGAGATCAACGCTGCGATGACTTCATGAGATTTGCCAGTCAAAAATTTACGTACAAAATCAACTTGCTGATTGTATTCATCGTCACTCACTTCATTCACGCAAGGTGCAGAACAACGTTTTAGCTGAAATTGCAAACAAGGTCGACTGCGAACGCGATAATACGCATCTTCACATTGACGAACAGGAAATATTTTCTGCATTAACCGCAAACTTTCAGAGACAGCGCCAGCGCTTGGAAATGGCCCAAAATACTCGCCTTTCACTTTGCGGCTACCGCGATGAAATGCAAGTCTTGGATGTTTGTGAGCAGTTAATAAAATATACGGATAGGATTTATCATCACGCAGTAAAATATTGTAACGTGGCTGATATTTTTTTATTAAGTTATTTTCAAGCAGTAAGGCTTCGGTTTCAGTATTGGTTAAAGTGATGTCAATATCACTAATGTTACTGACTAAAGCGCGAGTCTTGCCATCCGTGACATTGCTACGAAAATAGCTACTAACACGTTTTTTAAGGTTTTTAGCTTTACCAACATAAATAACTTTATCATCACTATCAAGCATCCGATAAACGCCGGGTTCGCTTGATAGTGTTTTTAAGAAATGGGCGTGATCAAATTCTGCCATGGGGCAACACTAGTGGGCGCTGTCGATGTCGATCATCTTATGACGAATAGCCAAATGAGTTAGTTCAACATCACCACCCACATTCAGCTTTTCAAACATTCTATAGCGATAACTGTTCACTGTTTTAGAACTTAAATTAAGGCGTTCGGCAATGTCTTGCACCTTTTCACCTTTAGTGATCATTAACATGATCTGTAATTCACGTTCAGATAAACTCTGAAATGGACTTTCATCAGTACGACCCGTCACTTGCGCAAGGGCAATTTGTTGAGCTATTTCTGGTGCAATATAGCGTTGTCCTGCATTTACTGCGCGAATTGCATTGACCATTTCATCAGAGCCCGCCCCTTTGGTTAAGTAACCATGAGCGCCAATTTGCATCACTTTACTTGGGAATGGGTCTTCGCAATGTACAGTTAACACAATAATTTTCACATCAGGGCAATAGCGACAAATTTTCTTGGTCGCTTCTAATCCGCCAATACCTGGCATATTCATGTCCATTAGCACAATATCAGGAGAATGCTGACGGCAAAACTGTACCGCTTCTTCACCTGTTTTAGCTTCACCAATTACTTTAAACCCACGAACATCATCTAAAATACGTTTGATACCCGTTCGTACGAGTTCATGGTCATCAACTAAAAGTACATTAATCAATGGGACACCCTCATATAACCTAACAGCATGTCAGTATGACAATTTAATTCGTCACACTAACACAGAAAATCTGAAACGATAACCCAATTATCGTTTCAGATAACTAATTTAAGATGGCGTTTTTTCACTGAAGCGGTCAACCCACAAGGCAATTACCCCATCACCGGTAACATTACAGGCTGTGCCAAAACTATCCTGAGCCAGATAAAGCGCTATCATGAGTGCCACAGCACCTTCATTGAAACCGAGCATGCTGGTTAATAAACCCAGCGCAGACATGACTGCCCCGCCCGGAGCACCCGGCGCGGCAATCATTACCACACCTAGCATCATAATAAACGGCAACATCCCAAATAATGATGGTACATCCATATTTGGTGATAAAAACATCACCGCCATCGCGCAAGTTACGATAGTGATCGTTGAGCCAGATAGATGAATAGTCGCACACAAAGGTACAGTAAAGTTAGCAACATCTTCTTTTACATTATTTGCTTTGCTTGAGCGTAAAGACACTGGAATAGTCGCAGCGCTTGACATAGTGCCTAAGGCTGTAAAGTAAGCTGGGAGCATATTTTTAATTAATTCAATTGGGTTGCGTTTTAATAAAATACCCGTACCGATATAAAGAATACTTAACCATACCCAATGCATTATTAATGCAGCAATCAACACCACACCAAACGTTTGTAAGGTATCAACAACAGTGCCTGCAACTGTCATCTCAGCAAACACACCTGCAATATAAAACGGTAATGCTGGAATAATAACTTTTGCTAGCAAACCATCAATCACATCGCGGCCCTGATCCGATACTTTTTTCAAGGTCTCTAGCTCTAATTGGCTCATACCGATGCCAAACACAAACGCTGTGGCAAGCGCGGTCATAACACCCATCAATGGTGGGATCTCTAAATCAATAAAACTTGCCACTTCGGTTGCTATTTCAGCTTCAAAGGTTAAACCGCCATCAAATAACGGAATAATTGCACTAACAACCATCACAGCTAATGTGCCTGCAATAATGGTCGAACCGTAGGCGAAACCAACGGTTTTACCTAACAAATGGCCTGAACCTTTTGGTAAACCTGCAATTCCTGATGCTATAAAAAATAAAATAATTAGTGGAATAGTAAAAGTGATCAGCTGACCAATTATTTCTTTTACCGTGTAAAGGAGTTCAACACCTGTTAGTGGAACATATAAGCCCACTAAAATACCGGCCAATATACCGGCAATTAATTTTAAGATTAACGTCATTGTCATCACTTCATAAATTTTGATGGGTGAGGTTTTAGCATGTTTTTAATTATATGTATCATAAAACCGCTCAACAACAGCCTGTTTGCACAAAATACAATCACTTTTAGCGTTAAACGCCCGTCTAATTTGTTCATTATAATATCAACTAGGCAATTCATTATGATCTAGCGCATATAAATTTTGGTCAGTATTTGTATCCCTAATAATCCTATGTCAGCATAACTGATAGTATTTTGGTCTTAATAACTATACTTACAAGCAGTCGCTGTTTTTATTTCATTCAGTTATAAGCCGAATAGATATATCTTATAGCCAAACTTTACTTTAGTTTTTTTAATTCAGCAGTAAAGTGTCACTATTACAGATCGATTACATAAAAATCGGTCACGATTGAATAAATTGCACCTAAGGGAACATTATGTCTACTTTTTTTGAAGATAACTCACTAAGCATCGGTAACACACCGTTGGTAAAACTTAATCGTGTTACAGGTGGGAATGTATACGCTAAAGTTGAGTCGCGTAACCCAAGCTTTAGTATTAAATGCCGCATTGGTGCATCGATGATTTGGGAGGCTGAAAAATCAGGTCAACTTACCAAAGACAAAGAGCTCATCGAGCCTACTTCAGGTAACACAGGTATTGCACTGGCATTTGTTGCAGCCTCTCGTGGTTACAAGTTAACGCTTACGATGCCAAACACTATGAGCTTAGAACGTCGTAAACTATTAAAAGCACTTGGTGCAAACCTTGTACTTACAGATGGCGCTAAAGGTATGAACGGTGCGATCGCTAAGGCAAAGGAAATTCAAGCATCAGCCCCTGAAAAGTTTATTTTATTGCAACAATTCGAAAACCCTGCAAACCCTAAAATTCACTTTGAAACAACAGGCCCAGAAATCTTTAATGCATTAGATGGTAAAGTTGATTTCTTTGTGGCTGGTGTGGGTACTGGAGGTACAATTACTGGTGTCAGCCGTTATTTGAAACTTGAAAAAGGCCTTAATGTAAAATCAATCGCTGTTGAACCAACTAATTCGCCAGTGATCAGCCAAACACTCGCGGGTGAAGAAATTAAACCTGGGCCACATAAAATTCAAGGTATTGGCGCAGGCTTTATTCCTGGTAATTTAGATCTATCAATGATCGATGGTGTAGAGCAAGTGTCTAATGAAGAATGTATAGCAATGGCTCATGAGCTGATGAAAAAAGAAGGTATATTAGTTGGTATTTCATCTGGCGCTGCGGTTGTTGCGGCAAAACGCATTGCTGAGTTACCTGAAAATGCAGGTAAAAATGTCGTAGTAATTTTACCTAGTGCAACTGAACGTTATTTATCAAGCCCACTTTTTGCTGAAGAGTTTTCAGAGCAAGAGCTGGTTCAATAAGTTTAAATAGCTTTTGAAAAAGGATGCAAACTGCATCCTTTTTTATTATTTATTGCATTCACATCACTAATTCTTACCGTAAACTTTACATCTGTCGTATTTCGTCACACACTAAATCATCACTAATAAATCTATTTATCTAATGAAATCATTTATAACTCTTTGCACTGCTACATTTTTACTGCTGTTAAGCGGCTGTGGAAATGAAGATTCACCAAAAGGTGAAAAAAATACCCCAGGAAATAGCGCAGCACTATTTTTTGATACACTTTATAACGAACAGGATCTGAGCAAAGCCACTACCATGGCCACACCTAAAATGGCGCGGATCATGAACTCTTATGGCACCTCAAAACAATTTGCCCGCAATTTAGTCAACATGCAATACGATGATGTAGTAATTGAAGTTGATATGACTAATATGAGTTTAAGAGAACAGTATGGCGATACAGCCAATATCAACCTTATTTTCACAGGCCACTTCAATGGTAATAAAGTTGATGATATGCGCAGCGTAAAAATGGTGCGTAAAAAAGGCAATTGGTATGTTGATAAAATCAATGCCGATCCTTTTGCACGCTAACGCTTTATATTAAATATTTAAATAGCTTAACAAGCCTTGCTCGCAGCAAGGCTTGTTAGTTTTCGCTATTACAGTTCACCTGGCTGATAATTATCTACCGCAATTGCCTGTTTGCGTAGGTTATTTGCAGCATGTAGCTTTTCGCCTTGCTCATCAGTTATTAACTGTTTTTCAAGCGCACTGTCGATTGCAGTTGCTATATCAGCATTACGGTTAAGTGTGCCGTCACGTTGCCATTTCTTCAATCGTTTGAAGGCGGCGCTGGTATCATGCATTGCCATAAACGCATTCTCCATCACACCAGTACCCGCTTTATCATCCACATAACATAAATGAGTTAAACGGTTTCTAAATACCCCAGGTTGGGTCATATGCTCACAAATTGTTTGTGCAAGTTCATCACTTGGGCGCTGATAATGATTACCAAGCGGAAATACAATACGTTTTAAAATGAAGTTAATAACTGGGTTTGAAAAGTTTTTGAAAAAACCGTCAAATGCTTGGCCAATTTCAAACAGTGACAATTCAACCGCATATTTTACGAACGGAAGATCAGCTTGTTGACGCCCCTCGTCTTCAAAACGTTTTAATACACAAGATGCTAAGTATAAGTGGCTTAAGACATCCCCTAAACGCGCTGAAATCATCTCTTTACGTTTAAGCTCACCACCAAGTACTAACATTGCCACATCAGTGCTAAAGGCAAGTCCTCGGCTCATACGCCCTAACTGCTTATAATATGAAGCAGTCTCACCGCAAACGGGCGATTTTGCAAAATAGCTTCGCGTTAATCCATGTATAAAAGCCATACTCGCATTAGTAGCGGCAAATAAAATATGCTGCAGTAATAATGAATCAAATTCTTTTAACGCAAGATCGTCATCTTCCATTGCTGCGGCTTCCATTTCTTTGAGTACAAATGGGTGGCAACGAGTTGCACCTTGACCGAAGATCATCAGATTACGGGTTAAAATATTCGCCCCTTCAACAGTAATTGATACTGGAATGCCCATATAACCGTGCGCTAAATAGTTATTTGGCCCCACTTGGATCCCCTTACCCGAATGAATGTCCATAGCATCATTCATTACCGTACGGCCCATCTCTGTCATATGATATTTGGCAATCGCAGTCACCACTGATGGGCTTAATTTTAAATCAATGGCTCCGGCAGTCATTAAGCGGCATGATTCAAGACTATAGGTTAGTCCACCAATGCGAGCCAGCGCCTCTTGCACGCCTTCAAACTGCCCGATAGAAACACCAAATTGTTGACGTACCATTGCATAGGCCGATGTCATACGGGCACATAAATGCCCTGTTGCACTGCTCAATGCTGGTAATGAAATACCGCGCCCGGCACTTAAGCACTCAACCAACATCCGCCAACCTCGTCCAGCCCCTTTTTGACCGCCAATGATCCAATCAAGAGGAATAAATACATCTTTACCGTAGGTTGTGCCATTCATAAACGCCATATTCAATGGATAATGGCGCTCACCCGTTTCCACACCAGGGTGATCTGTTGGGATCAGCGCACAGGTTATACCTAGCTCTTTATGTTTACCAAGTAATCCATCGGGATCATACATTTTAAAAGCAAGTCCAAGAACCGTTGCTACGGGTGCAAGCGTAATGTAGCGTTTTGACCAATTTAATCGTAAGCCTACAACTTCTTGGCCTTCAAACTCACCCTTACACACTACGCCAGAGTCAGGAATACTGCCAGCATCAGAGCCTGCTTCAGGGCCTGTTAGAGCAAAACACGGCACATCATCCCCTTTCGCAAGTGAAGGTAACCAGCGCTCTTGCTGCTCTTTTGTACCATAATGTAATAGTAATTCACCAGGGCCTAAACTGTTGGGCACCATCACGGTGACTGCAGCTGTTAAGCTTTTAGTGGCGATTTTAGCTACGATGGTTGAGTTTGCAATTGCTGAAAACTGGCGTCCGCCAAATTTCTCGGGAATGATCAGCGCAAAGAAACCTTGGGTCTTTAGGTAATCCCATACTTCTTTTGGCAAGTCTTTATCTTTTTGCACAATATGATAGTCATCAAGCATTGCCAACAGTGTGTCCACTTCATTGTCTAAAAATATTCGCTCTTTTTCGCTCAACTCTGGCTTTGGGTAGCTGTGAAGTAGTTGCCAATCAGGATTGCCACTAAATAGTTCTCCATCCCACCACACGTCGCCCGCTTCCATCGCTTCACGCTCAGTTTGCGAAAGCGGCGGTAATACCTTTTTAAACATTTTAAATGTCGGGCGACTGACGAGATTTAAGCGGATATCTTTAACCGCAAAAATAACTATCACCAACACCAGTAACAAAATAAACACTGACATGGAAACTATCCTTATTAATTAATAAAACAGATTGACTTAATTATGACCGATCCTTTAATAAATACAATGCCACTGTAAACTCGCATTGCCTGAGCTAAAGAGTCGGTTATTGATAAACTTTGCCTAACACATAGACGCTGCTATCATCCTACCCGATAAATAACAAATATAAGGGTTAACATGACTACTCCACATTTTAAGCTCAGTTTGAGCGCAATAATGGTTGCCAGCACATTAGCATTAAGCGGCTGTAACCAAGAAGCCACTAACACAGTAACTCAAGCTGCAAGCCCTGCGCCGGTAACTGCAAAAGACGCGCAAGCCTTTTTAGATACGACAGAGCAAGAGCTCAGTGCTTTATATCTAGAATCAAGTCGCGCGGAATGGATATACGCTAACTTTATAACGCATGATACATCAGCCCTATCAGCTGAAGTAAATCGTAAAATGACCGAAGCGGTGGTTCGCCTTGCTAACGAAGCTGCACAGTTTGACTCTCTCGAACTTGATTATGACGCACGTCGTAAACTCGACAAATTAAAATTGGCACTGACTTTACCTGCCCCACAAGATGCAGAAAAAACAGCAAAACTATCACAGCTTGTGGCTGAACTTGGCGGTATATATGGTAAAGGTAAATATTGTAAAGACGATGGCAGCTGTTTAAGCCTAGGTGATATGACTGCAACAATGGCCACCAGCCGTGATTACAACGAACTGCTTGATTTATGGCAAGGTTGGCGCCAGGTATCAAAACCAATGCGTCCACTGTATGAACAACAAGTTGTATTAACCAATGAAGGCGCTAAAGAGCTTGGTTATGCAGACACTGGTGCAATGTGGCGTAGTAAGTATGATATGCCAGCAGATGATTTTGCCAAAGAACTTGATCGTATTTGGGGGCAAGTAAAACCATTATATGATTCGCTGCATTGTCATGTTCGTGCCAAGTTAGGTGAAAAATACGGTGAAGACAAAGTACCTCAAGACCAACCTATCCCAGCGCATTTATTAGGTAATATGTGGGCGCAATCGTGGGGCAACATTTACGATGTAGTCGCACCTGAAAATGCCGATCCTGGTTATGATGTAACCGCATTATTAGCCGAGCATAACTACGATGAACTTAAAATGGTACGCGGCGCTGAAAAATTTTTCACCTCAATGGGATTTGCACCTTTACCTGACACCTTTTACCAACGTTCGTTATTCACTAAACCTGCCGATCGTGATGTACAGTGCCATGCTTCAGCGTGGAATATAGATAGTAAAGACGACTTACGCATTAAAATGTGTATTCAGCGTACTGGTGAAGAATTCTCAGTTATTCACCATGAGTTAGGTCACAATTTTTATCAACGCGCTTACAATACCCAACCGCTTTATTATCAAGAAAGTGCTAACGACGGTTTCCACGAAGCCATCGGCGATACTATTGCGCTCTCGGTAACACCTGGTTACTTAAAAGAAATTGGTTTATTAGAGCAAGTGCCTGATGAATCGAAAGACATTGGCTTACTGATGAAAATGGCGCTAGATAAAGTAGCGTTTATTCCATTTGGTTTACTTGTGGACCAATGGCGTTGGCAAGTATTTTCAGGTGCAGTAACCCCTGAAAACTACAATAAGGCATGGTGGGAATTACGTGAAAAATACCAAGGTGTAAAAGCACCTATCACACGAAGCGAAGCTGACTTTGATCCAGGTGCAAAATATCATGTGCCAGGTAATACACCATATACACGTTACTTCTTAGCGCATATTTTACAGTTTGATTTCCACCGTAGTTTATGTGAAATAGCAGGTAACAAAGAAGCCATTCATCGCTGCTCAGTATACAACTCTAAAGAAGCAGGTGAAAAACTCAATGCTATGCTAAAAATGGGTTCAAGCCGCCCTTGGCAAGAAGCATTAGCCACCGTAACAGGTAAACCTGAAATGGATGCAACAGCCCTACTTGATTACTTTGCGCCACTGCAAAAATATCTTGATGAGCAAAATAAAGGCCGACAATGTGGTTGGTAAGTAAACTTAGTTAAATAACAAAAATGCAAAAGCCCGCTCAATTGAGCGGGCTTTTTTAGTATTGCAGTACTAGTATTACAGTTTGATTAGAACTGTAAGCTTACATTTGCAAAGTAAGCGTCATAACCAGAATCATCCCAGTTATTGCCGTAACCCGCTTTTAAGCCAACATTTTTGTTGAAGAAATGTTGAGCACCAAAAGTGTAATCATCGTTTTTATTAAATGTAACAAACGCTGATGTCGCTTTAGTGAAGTAGTAATTAGAACCTAATTCCCATGAACTACCACTGTCGTCAGTATCTGAAATAGTACCTTCAACAGTTAGGTAGTTACCTTGCTTAAGATCCATGAAGTATTTAGCGTTCACAGCGCGGTAATCAAACTCGTCATCAGATGTTACAGTGAAACCGATGTAATCTGTGCTATTAAGTTTATGATCATAAGCAAGATCAAATATTACTGAATTTTCGCCATCTTCAACGTCAATGAATGTCGCTTTTAATAATAAATTTGGATTAAAAAAGTAACCTGCTGATACATTAAATACGTCTTTGCTTGAAACAGAATCAACATCAAGGTTGCTATATTGAGCACCTACCACAAAATTTTCAACAAAGTACTCACCACCGATAGTTGTTACATCGCTAAAGTCATTATCAATGTATGAACCATATACGTTGGTTTGCTTGTTAATATACTCAAATTGATCGTAAGGACCTAATGTTGCTTTTGGTGAGAAGTAATATTTTGAATCAACACTAACTGTGTCGTTGCCATCGGTATCCATATATCCTAAATGGCTGATTGACTGATAGTTATCCGCAGCAGTCGCGGCACTAGAAAGAAGAATACTCGAAATAATAACTGCTAATTTTTTCATAAAAAGATTTCCCTATTTTACATTGTTTTATTGCTACAAGGTTTAACGTTTAACCGGTTGGTTAAGACGGGGCACATCCTAACGCGAGTAAACTGAATCGAAACTTAACTAAGTGCTTGTATTTGATTATAAAAATGTAAGTGAATGTAGGAAAATGTAAAAAAAAAGTAGCGAACAGGAATGTTAATCGCTACCATTTTAAGAGCTCAATTATGATTAAAGCGCGTACTGGCTGATTATCCGGTACACATCATTGATATTATCACCCGATTTAAAGTCTTTACTGATCGGTGTTGGATCAGAGCCAACCCAAATTTTTAATTCAGCATCTAAATCAAAATGACCGGCACTTTCTTTACTAAACTTGGTAATTTTTGAATAAGCGATACTGATCATCTCTATTTTTGAGCCAGTGACCCCCTGCTTATCTAACAAAATTAAACGTTTGTTAGTAAAAATAAACATATCACGTACCACTTTATAGGCTTTTTCGACTTGTTCACCTTCAATCAGTGTATTTGCCAATACTTTTTCTAAATCATCGTCATCAACTTCACTGGCATTACCCATTAAACCACTTAATAAACCCATTATATTTGCTCCTGTTTAAATATTTGATTTTCTAATGTATGGCCGTTTACCAATTGGCGATACCGCCAACCTTGCTGATAACAATGTTGCAGTATGGTGATATCAAATGGTGTCGCCGTTTTTTGGTACTCGATAACATATTCTTTAGCTTGGCTCATATATACTTTAGACACATCTGCTAAGGCTTGTATTTTGGCTTCAACATCTGGGTAATGCTCGCTCAGTAACAATGTAATAAATCCAGACTCTAGTTCGCTATTATCACTGTGTGTTGGATGCTCTGTGAGCTTGCCTTTATCAAGGTGCAGTACATGTGAACATAAGCGTTCTAGTTCAGTTAAATCATGCGAGCTTAAAATAAAGGTAGCCTCACTGCTAAGATTCGCAACCACTTCGCGTACTTCGCGAGCATGAATAGGATCAAGCCCAGCGGTTGCTTCATCCAACATGACTATTTGTGGTTTCCCGATCAACGCTTGACCTATGGTGACACGTTTACGCATTCCATGTGATAAATCATCAGAACGCTGTTTAGCAACGTCAGCTAGTCCGACTAACTCAAGTACGCGGATCGCTTCTGCTTGGCTTTGCTTATTTGACAGCCCTTGTAGCTGGCCATAAAACGCCAGTTGGTGAGCGATACTAAAGCGCGGATCAAGTTGAGCATCTTGTGGTAACGCACTGAGCTTGCCAAACAATTCACTACTGCCGGGGTTATGCCCAATAATATTGAGCGTGCCTTTTGTTGGTAAAATATAACCGCATAACAAACTAAACAAGGTGGTTTTACCAGCACCATTTGGCCCAACCAATGCTACTGGCGCGCCTTGCTGGATCTCAAAACTTACCTGATCAAGGGCCAATTTATTACCATACTGCTTAGTTAAACCTGTTGCGTGTATTAGTGTGCTCATAGAGAACTCCTTGCAAAAATACGCTGAGCAATCGCTAGCATCACGGTAGTTTGTATTAACGCAATGCCAATGCTATTAAATATTCCTGCGTTTTGTCCTGCCATTTGATCAAGTTGTACGCCAGGGAAAACATAATCAAGCATTGCCAAAACGGGTATTTGCCAGCTTAAAATACTGACCACAATATTCCCGCCAGCAAAAAATAATACGGCAAGCACCACAGTTAAACGCGCTGAGCGTGCAAAAGTATTTAACAACGTCATTAGTGCTATAAAGGGCAAAACAGCAATTAATAAATAACAGAACAAAACAAAGCTGCGACTTATGCCACTGACTAATAATGCTGGATCTCTAAATACCATAACTGCAACTGAAGCTACCAAGGTAACAAGTATTAATGCTGCTAAAATAAATACCTGTCCTAAAAAGCGGCCAAATAACATTTCATTTCGGGTAGCTCTAAGAGATAAAAAGCGTAGTGTTCCTCGTTGTTTATCACCAACAAGTTGGTCGCTACATAAAAACAAGCAGAAACTAGGAAAGCTATACAATGCAATTAACCAATACATTGCTAATTCAGCTTCAGGCCAATCGAGTAATTTACTCAGTCCAATAGCACCAAATACTTGTTGTGCTAAATCGGCTATTTGGGGCGAACTAATTAAGCTGACCGCTTGACCTATCGGATAGCGTAAAATCAATAACCAACAAATCGAAAATGCGGCAACAGCAAGTAAGCCGCGCTTGGTTAAAAATAATCTCACTAGTTCAAACTGGGCAATCTTTAATAATCGCTGAGGGTGGAGTTGCGTCACAGATATTCCTTATTAATCTATATACAGCTTACACTAAGGGCAAACGTGTTGAATTACTAGCAAAAAAAAGCCCGTATTAATACGAGCTTTGTAACAAATAATGTAGTCTTATTGATCCGCAAGCTACAAATTCTGCTGGTATATGTCGAGTGCTTGGCTTAAATCAGCAATCAAATCGTCCACATCTTCAAGGCCTATATGTAAGCGGATCACTGGTCCTTGCGTCCAACCAGTTGCTGAGCGTAAACCTTTCATAGTTAAGTTGGCAGTCACTAAACTCTCGAAGCCGCCCCACGAGAAGCCCATTTTAAAATGCTCTAAACTATCTAAAAAAGCATCAATCGCGCTTTGGTTACCTTGTTTCATAACAAAAGAAAACAAGCCATTACTACCATCAAAATCACGCTTAAAAAACTCATGACCCGGACACGTTGCAAATGCTGGATGACGAATATGGTCAACCAATGGATGCTGCTCTAACCACTTCGCAACTTCAATCGCGGCTTTTTCATGCTGATTTAAACGTACCGCCATAGTGCGCAGGCCTCTTAACGCTAAATAGGCGTCATCAGCCGACGTACATTGACCAAGTAAATATGAATTTTCTCGTAGTGTCGGCCAGTATTTTTTATTGGCCACTGCCACACCCATCATCACGTCCGAATGACCCACAATGTATTTAGTTGCCGCTTGAATACTAATATCCACCCCGTGTTCAAGTGGGCGATAATGCAAGCCATTACCATAGGTGTTATCAAGCATGGTCATTACCCCATGCTCATTGGCAACTGCAACCATGGCTGGTACATCTTGAATTTCCATAGTGATAGAACCAGGCGACTCTAAAAACAGCACTTTGGTGTTGTCTTTGATCAGCGCTTTAATATCTGCCCCAATTGTTGGTGGATAATAAGTCGTCTCAACGCCAAAGCCAGCTAAAATTTTATCGCAAAAATCACGAGTTGGTTCATAGGCATTATCTACCATTAAGATATGATCGCCCGCTTTCAAAAAAGCCAATAGTGTGCTGCTAATCGCCGCTGCACCACATGGATAAAGCGCACATCCCTCACCACCTTCAAGCTCAGTGATCGCTTCTTGTAATGCAAAATGTGTAGTAGTACCACGACGACCATAAAAAAGTGTTTTATCGCCACGTTTTTTTGCCGCTTTTTTAAGCTCTGCCACTGAATCAAAAACAACTGTCGATGCACGTTGCACTACGGGGTTAACCACCCCATGAGTATATGCTTTTTTACGTCCGGTACTTACTAACAGCGTATTTTTATTGCTTTTTGTCGTCATCATTAATCCTTAAAATATTTCGTTCGAACATACTCTGCACTATGCTTAATCTTGCAAATTACACCAATAGTCGATTAAATAGCGCGAGATAGAATCAGCTCTTGGTAGCTTTAAATGCTCCCCCTCTTCGTGCCAATTGCCAAATTGAGCAAGCTCTTCACGGCTAAACCACTGCGCATCGTCTAGTTCGTCTTTATCAACCTGGATATCTTCCGTAACAGCTTCAGCGATAAAGCCCAGCATAATCGATGATGGAAATGGCCACGGCTGCGAGGCAATATACTGAACATTTTCAACCACAATGCCCGCTTCTTCCATCACTTCACGCGCCACCGCTTGCTCTAAGCTTTCGCCCGGATCAACAAAACCAGCTAAAGACGAATACATACCTGCTGCCCACACAGCTTGGCGACCAAGTAAACAGCGTTCAACACCATCAGCAAATGTACGCGTTACCACCATGATCACGGCCGGATCAGTTCGCGGAAACGTTTGGTGTTTACACCCATCATTACTACATAAACGTGAATGACCCGCTTCAACAAGCTCATTTTCGCTGCCACAACGTCCACAAAAACGATGAGTTGCATGCCAGTAACACAAACCTCGTGCCAGTGCAGCCATTGAGCCTTGCGCGATTTCCACTTGCACCCCAAAGCGGCGAATATCGACAAACTCAGCGTCACCTATCAGCTGGCTTAAGGCGGCTTCGTCTAGCTTGCTTACATCAAGTGCGAAATGACTGGTTTGCTGCTCATCTAAACCTAAAAATATCGCTTCGTTTAGTGCTAAGTGACTCACATCACTAAAGCTTAAAAAAGTCACAGCAATATTATTTATATCAAATAAAGTGTGATTGTTATTCACCAATAACCAACGGCTTTGCTCATTTATTTGTGCTGCCACCCATTGTTGCTCTTTACGTAGGTTTGATGCGCGGTTTAAAGGCATCTGGCTGTAATTTAGCATGCTTATCCTTGTTACTATTTAGATGGCTAAAACTACCATAAGCTTACACGAAACCCAATTTATTACTGACGTTGAAACAGCCAAAAAAAAAGCCCTGAAGGGCTTTTTAAACACACAATAAATTCTGTCGTAATTACAATGTAGCTAAATGAGCCTGTAATTTTTGATTTTCAGCTTCGATATGCTGATAAAACTCTAAATCTTCAAGTTTGCTTGCTGCTGCTTTATCAATAACAATCACAGCATCTTTATGTAACTGAAGCGCAGAGGCTGGACATTTAGCCATTAACGGGCCTTCAATCATAGCATGCACTGCATCAGCCTTATTTTCACCCGTAGCAAGTAAAACAACTTTTTTCGCCTCCAAGATCGTACCAATTCCCATCGTAATTGATAACTGTGGCTGATATTCATCAGCAGCAAAAAAACGGGCATTATCATCAACGGTTGCTTTAGTCAGGGTTTTTACACGAGTACGTGAACGCAGACCTGATGAAGGCTCATTAAAGCCGATGTGACCATTACGTCCGATGCCTAATAACTGTACATCAACACCGCCTGCTGCAACTATTTTGTCTTCGTATTCTTTGCATGCTGTAATTGGGTTTAGGGCATCCCCTGGCGGTACAAAGGTATTATCTTTGTTTATATCAATATGGCTAAACAATTGCTCATTCATAAAGTGGCGGTAACTTTGTGGATGATCGCCCGTTAAACCTAAGTATTCATCTAAATTAAACGTTGTTGTTTGTGAAAATGAAATCTCACCCGCTTTATTTTTAGCGATTAATTCTTGATATAACGCAACTGGCGTAGAGCCCGTTGCTAAACCGAGCACTGACGTTGGTTTTTTTTGTAATTGTGTTGCGAAAATATTTGCGCCATATGCTGCTACGGCTGCTGCATCATTTAAAATTACTATTTGCATATTAATTTGCTCAGTTATTAAATTAGTTGATGAAAAAATGGCATCTAAGTCCCAACCCCATGTGCAATCGGATTGGGCCTTAGATCAAACCAAACAGGGATACACTATTTGGCCAACACCATTATGACAACGCTGTCATTATTGCCATTCAATTTTAGTTTGTAAAGTAAAAGTGAATAAAAATTTACCTTTTTTACTGTGCTGTACATTAGCCAGCTAAACACTGACAAATATTTTGCGCTTATACATCCAATGTAATAAAAGCATTTGCACCAGCAAAAGCGCAACCACGCCAATCAGTGGCTGCCAATCGGTAGCTGCAGCTGCAATAAAGCCACCAAACACGCTATGGCTTATAAACTCCCAATTCACTAAGCTTGATGCCAAATAAATAATGATTGAGTTAGCGCCAATAATCACAAACGGATAAGCTAATTTTTGGCCATTGAGAATATCAATCACTGCATAAAACACAGCCAGTAATATTGCGCTCCACCCGACTGTGACTAAAACAAATGAACTGGTCCATAATTCTTTATTAACTGGAAACTGTAAATCCCAAAGCCAACCTAAGCAAACACTCACAACACCTGCAACAAATAATATGCCTGCTGTTTGCCATTCGCCAATCTTACTTGCTCTGGCGATTAGTTGTCCTGCAAATACCCCAAACATGGCATTCACAATAGCTGGTAGACTCGATAACACGCCCTCGGGGTCGACGGCTCTATTTTGATAACTAATACCGGGTAAAAAATGCGAATCAAACCATGCATTCCAACTCCCCTGTGCACTTAAATCACCAGCGTTACCTCCTGGTACAGGAATAAAACACATCAAGATCCAATACCCTAGCAGGAGAGCGATTGCTGTAAAGAGCTGTGTGCGAATACTGGTATGCCACACTAGCATTGCACAGAAAAACCATGCAATCGCTATTCGACCAAGTACACTCGCATAGCGTATTTCATCGAAGGCAAGCGGAATACCTGTGCCCCAACCATGGTTATACATCACCCCTAACCCGCACAATAGCAATAACCGCTTTAACGCTTTAGCATAAAAAACTTTTCGCTCTTGCCATGGCAGATGATCGATGCGTTTTGGTGCTAAGCCCATCGCCACACCTGATAAAAAGATAAATAACGGAAAAATCAAATCGTAAAATGTAAATCCATGCCATGCACTGTGTAGCGTATGCGCTTCAAATACCTGCCAACCAGTCCAACCGGTTAAAACAAATAAAGCGGCAAAAATAGATTGCCCACCTAAAATCCAAAACATATCCATGCCACGTAAAGCATCAAGAGATGCTAAGCGCTTTTTACTCGGCTTTGTGTCTGTATGTGCTGTTGTCATTATTTTTACTCTTAAATAAAAAGCCCGCGATACAACTGCGGGGTTTTTACAGGGAAACATTACACTGCATTACCTGCAATATAAGTTGCTTTTACAAACTGATGTTCATCGAGCACCACAAAGTCTGCATCAAAGCCATCAAGTAAACGTCCCTTTTTCTTGAGGTTTAAATATTCTGCTGGATACAGTGCAGCCATGCGTAAACTTTCACTGAGGCTTACATCCAATGTATTAATGGTATTACGCACTGCACTGGCCATGTCTAATACACTGCCTGCTAATTCGCCCGTACTTGAGTTTAATCTATCCCCAGTACGAATTACTTTGCGCCCGTCAAAAAAATCAAATTCCATATCATCGGTACCCACTGGTGGCATTGCGTCAGTGACTAACATAATTTTGCCGCGCTGTTTGGTGCGAATAGCTAATTGTGCAGACAATGGATGTACATGATGCCCATCAACAATTAAGCCACACCAGCTGTTATCATGCCAAAGCGCAGCGCCAACCACGCCTGGTTCACGCGATGTAAACGGCGACATCGCGTTATATAAATGTGTAAACCCATCGGCGCCAGCATTGAGGGCCGCCATTGTCGTTGTATAGTCAGCATTAGTGTGACCTAGTGATACTTTTACACCACACGCCACTAAGCGCTCAATATCAGCAATGCTGACATTTTCTGGCGCTAAGGTAACCATTTTGATACCTAAATCTTGACGCGCATAAATGGCAAATTCTTGTTCGCTAATTGGGCGAATAAACTGCTCACTGTGTGTGCCTTTTTTTGGAAAAGACAAATGCGGACCTTCAAAGTGAATACCTAATACACCCGCGACCCCTTCGCATATTGCTTTTGCTGTTGCATCAGCAGCTGCTTGCATGGTTTCAACTTTATCGGTGATAAGTGTTGGCATCAGTGCCGTTGTACCAAATTGACCATGCGCTTTTGCGATACGATCTAAGCAGTGTGTGCTTTGCTCAGCATTAAAAAATGCCCCGCCACCGCCATTAACTTGTACATCGATAAAGCCTGGCGCAACTAAACCATTTAGCTCAATAACACTGCCTGTGGTGGAAGTTTCAAGATGAAAAATGCCATTTTCAACGCTGAATAATGCATTATCTAGAAATTTTTCAGCCGTGAATAAACGTGTCGCGCGATAGAAGGTTTTCATTACAGTGCTACCTTTTGGTTTTGCTCTAATACTGATTGCTGTGCAAAATAAATTGCGCCCATTTCAGGCGGTTGCTTTGGTACTTCAACGAGTTTTGCAATTGCTGGGTCAAGCCATTGATTTAAAGGCTCTGCAAGACCACCGATCATAGATAAACGCGGAGGATTGTTCTCTAATAAACGATGCGCTAACTGACTCACATATTGCGCTCCGTCTTTTACAATGGCTAAAGCGATTTGATCGCCTTGGTGTGCTGCATCAAATACATAGCGAGCAAGTTTTGCATAGCTACTTGACGGTTGTCCGGCCATTTGCTCTGCAATGCCCATTGCTGTGGTGACATTAAAATGCTCTTTAACCACTGGCGTCATTATCGTGTGAGGACCTAAACCATCTAGCTCCATTAACACCGCTTTAATTGCCTCTAAGCCCATCCATGCGCCACTGCCTTTATCGCCAAGTGCAAAACCATGACCGCCGTAATTCACCGACTGCCCTTTTACATATGAAAAACCACATGAGCCAGTACCCGTGATTATCACAGCACCATCACCGCCTTCATGAGCCCCGATACACGCCGTATGTAAGTCAGTAGTTAAAAACATTTGTTTAAATGGGTGCTCCCACTCTGTTATTTTTTCATATAAGTTCGGTAAATTAACACCCGCCAATCCTAAACCGGCATACACTTGATGAATAGACTCTAATGGCAAACCTGCATCGCGCATCGCAAATTGTGTAGATACCATTATTGACTCTAATGTGCGCTCCAACCCATGTAATGGATTCGCAGGGCCACCTAAACCTGTTCCTAATACCCCGTTTTGCGCAGAGTATATAGTTGCACGGCACTTAGTTCCGCCACCGTCGATACCAATATACAATTGGTCCTCATTCGCACTCTTAGCCATCATTTAACGACCTCTAACCTTCGTTTTATATTTGTATTAATCGCATGTTTTTTATTATCTTAATGCGATTCACCCGCAACCCATGTTGAATTAATGTTACACAAAAAATGACAGCGTTGTCATTAAGTTTTTTATAAAAAATCTCACGTATCCCACATTTATCTCTAATTAATTGAATTAAATAAATAATTAATATCAATTAAATTAGTGTCGACTATCTTTTAACGTAATAATAAGGTTTAAAAATGACATTATTACCTAAAAAAACAACAAAAATGGTGATTTATAACACTATTTTCATAACTTAAATGGCCAAAAACATAAATAAAAATGCAGAATATGCATTCAGTTTACCAAATAAAATAATTTAGTAAAGATTCACTGACGATATTGGAATATTTTTTCTAGTGGTAGATTAAAAACAATCGCTATCTTAAAAGCGACCTCCAGCGACGGTGAATACCTTGCCGCTTCAATTGCGGCAATTGTTTGACGCGTCACCCCAACGACTTCAGCTAATTGCTGCTGCGTCATTTCATTATGCTGAAACCGTAATGTACGGATCGTATTAGTAATCGCTAACTTTGCCATTCTAACCTCTATATAATAGCCAAGCTTCGGCCCCAGCGCCGATTATCTCGCTCACCAACGCTGCGATTACTAACTGGTGAACCGGACTAATTGCAAACCCAAAATGTGGGTCAATCAGCATTGCAAACACCGCGTTCACAACGCCTAATTGTAAAATAAGTAGTGCAACACTTTTTGCTTTTAAGGCAATAGCCTGTTCGCGTTCATCTTTCGCTTGATCCGCATATTTAGTATTAAATATCGCTAAGATAATGTGCATCACAATAAGCATTACAACGGTTTGTATCGTAAGTGATATCAACAAGCCACTTGCTAATAACGGATCCATCTGAGCTTCTGGCGTCATTGATAATACTGACTGCAAGTAATTAAACAACACAACCATCGTTATGCACATCTCAAGTAACCGCGATTTTTGTGTATAACTCATATCACCCCCTTATAATAATAAATTTGATGTTAAGTATACTTAACATTAATGACTATAAGAGTGGGCTCACATCATGTCAAATATTTTTAACATGATGTTATGTTTTTAATACATTAGTTTCAAAGTAACAGGGAATCATCAATGCAAAAAAACTGTGCCGCACTTTGTTTTAATGCATCAGCCGTCAGTCTATCAGCGCCATAGACGTCACACGGTACATTATAATGATGCTGTAAATGACCCAGTAATAAGGCAAAATCCCCGTCGCCGGAGAGTAAAATAACTTTGTCGAGGTTTTTACCTTGTTCTAGCATGTCGATGGTGATGCCGACGTCCCAATCGCCTTTTGCGCTGCCATCTTTACGCTGAATAAATGGTTTTAGCTTTACCTCAAAACCAATCGCACGAAGAATATTTTGAAATTGAGATTGCTTTTCGTCCCCGCGATAAATTGCATATGCAATCGCGCAGTCTATATCATAGTCATCACTGATTTTTGCCCAAAAGGCATTGTAATCAAAGTTTTTTCGGTAGCTCTCTCGACAGGTGTAATAAATATTTTGGACATCGACAAAAATCCCCACTCTCGGCTTTTTCGCCGTTGTACTATGTATTTCTTGACTCATGCGTTATCCCTTTTAAATTAATCACGCTACTGTAGCATACCCTGATTAATTTCAAGCCCTTGCATTTAGCTTTCAAGTAACCTAAATTAGTTACATTGAAGCATGTAACCAAAATTGGTTACTTTTCTTTATGTAACTTAAATCAAGGACATTTATGATTGCGGTGATCAGCGGTGATGTGATCAAATCACAACATATTCCAAAGCACGACTACGATGCGATGCTCTACCAGCTCGACCAAAGTTTGCGAGCAATTACTCAACGCCATCTAGGACAAAGTATTATTTATCGAGGCGATGCTTTTCAGGTGCAAATAAATCAACCACCCCAAGTATGCCGTGTCGCAGTGCTGCTTTACTTACATCTTAAAGCCACCGGCTATGAAATTCGCCAAAGCCTTGCCATTGGTGAAATAGATAATGCTAGAGCCGATATTAAAACAGCAACAGGCTCTGCATTTACATTATCGGGGCGCGGTCTTGACGAAATCCATAACCAACGCTTTACTCTTAGCAGTATTGATGAACTCAAAAATGATGGCTTAACCCTTAATCTAGCTTTTATTGACGTGCTCCTGAGCAAAATGACACACAAACAAGCGAATGCCTTATATGTCTATTTAACCGCAGAAAACAATCAACATAGTGAACTTGCTAAACAATTAAAAACCAGTCGTGAGAATGTGACCAAGTTACTTAATCTTGCACATTATCAGTTGATCGAGCGTTTTTTAGACTATGCAGAGCAGGCCATTGCTAATGCCGTGATAGGAGTAAAAAAATGAGTTTTATGTTGTTATTAGTTGCATTATTTATCGGTCATATTTTAGCTGATTTTTATTGGCAGCCAATGAGTTGGGTTAATAACCGTAATACACGTCACTTTCGTGCTAAAAAACTGTACTTGCATGTGCTAGTGCACGGTCTAACTACAGCAGCAATTGTCAGCTGGTGGGAGTTTAGTTTTGGCTGGCAAGAGCTCTCGCGTATCGGTATTGCCACAGCTATTGTTATCGTGACCCACTACTTAATTGATTTAGCAAAATCATATTCAAACAAAGGGGTTGTGCCATTTATCATTGATCAACTTGCTCATCTTGTTGTGATACTACTACTGACTGTGTGGTTGAGCGACAACAGTGAATTTATTACCAGCATTTGGCAATGGCTGATAGCCCCCACTACATTATGGGTGCTATGTGGCTATTTACTGGTATTGAGTCCCAGTGCTGTGTTCATTCGTATGATGTTAGAGCGTCTCACTACCGGGTTTAGCTCCACAGGAAGTTTACCAGCAGCGGGGCAAAGTATTGGCATGCTTGAACGAGTATTAATGCTTACATTTATTTTGCTAGATCAGTTGGCTGGCGTTGGCTTTTTATTAGCAGCAAAATCGGTATTTCGCTTTGGCGACTTACGTGCCAGTAAAGATAAAAAACTCACCGAATATGTCATGCTCGGTACACTTTTAAGTGTCACCGTCACCTTATTTATTGGCTTAGCAGTTAATTATCTTAAAGCATTATAGAAATAAAAAGCATAAAAAAACGCGCCAGCTTAGGCGCGTTTTTTATCAAAATATTATTACGTGTTACTCGCGCCATCATTACCAGAGCGACGACGTTGACCACTGCCACCAACAGATTGACGCTTAGCCCATGGGTTTTGTGTTTGCTCACCAGCGGCTTTAGCAGCAGGTTTTTTGCCTGAGCCACCACGGCGTGGGCCGGTGCCATTACCGCCGTTATTATTTGGCTTTTTGCTATCAGACTTAGGTTTAGAAAAAGGCTGACCCGCTTTTTTAGGCTTTTTAGGTTTGATAGGTCGTGCATCAAGCTCTCTTTCAGGCACTCCTTTTGTTGGCTCAAAACCAGCTTCTTTTGCACGTGGGATCAATTCACCGATAAAACGTTCAATACCGTATAAGTCATCAGCATCTTCCGGTGTTACAAATGAAATTGCGTCGCCAGATGCACCCGCACGGCCGGTACGACCAATACGATGCACATAATCTTCATACACATTAGGCAAATCATAGTTAACTACATGTGGCAGTTCAACAATGTCTAAACCACGGGCAACAATATCCGTTGCCACAAGTACGCGTACTTCGCCACTTTTAAAGCCTTCAAGCGCTTTAACACGCGCGCCTTGAGATTTATTACCATGAATTGCAGCGCCAACAATATCATCGCGCTCTAACTGCTTTACTAAACGGTTTGCACCATGTTTAGTGCGGCTAAATACCAACACTTGTTGCCAATCATTAGTACGAATTAAATGACTTAACAAGGCGGTTTTACGTGCTTTATCTACCGCATAAACGCATTGGGTAACACTTTTTGCCGTGGTATTTTTTGCAGCGACTGAAATTTCGACCGGATCATTAATAAGCCCTTTCGCAAGCGCTCTAATATCGTCTGAGAACGTCGCTGAGAACATCAAGTTTTGACGTTTAGCAGGTAACTTGCTGATGATACGTTTAATGTCATGAATAAAGCCCATATCAAGCATACGATCAGCTTCATCAAGCACCAACACTTCGAGGTTATCGAACTTCAAGGCATTTTGGTTATGCAAATCCATTAAACGACCCGGAGTGGCAACTAAAATATCTACACCTTTGCGTAAACGCATCATTTGCGGATTAATTTTAACACCACCGTACACAACAAAAGAACTGATATTAGAATGCTTAGCATACTCTTCAACATTCTCGCTTACTTGTAATGCCAGCTCACGGGTTGGAGTTAAAATTAAAGCACGAACTTGGTTAACCTTGGCTTTTTGGCCTGTTGATAAGCGCTCAATTAACGGTAAAGTGAAACCCGCTGTTTTACCTGTACCAGTTTGCGCTGCAGCCATAACATCACGACCTTCAATGATCGCTGGAATGGCTTGAGCCTGAATTGGTGTTGGCGTTTCATAGCCCTTTTCTAAAACCGCATTAACTAAAGACTGTGATAAACCTAACCCATCAAAACTCATATTTTCTCTCAATAATTTTAAGGCCCAATCGGCCAATGGCGCATTATACCGATCGTACGCAATAATGCATGGTATATTCACGTTTGAAATAGCGTCAGCCAAATTTAACTAGCCACTTCACACTATAACTCACTAAAAAAACACAACCTTAAAAAACAAAAAAGCGGCACTGTGGCCGCTGTTGAAAAGCTATCATCACTTGAGTGATGCTATTTAACACCTAACTCACGCAGACGCTCTTGTAAGTAACTGTCAGCAGTATAACGCGCTGATAACACCACATCTGGACGCGGGTGCAAAAATAACGGCAACGAAATACGTGACTTAGATGACGCTTTGCCAGTAGGGTTAATAACACGGTGAATAGTCGACGGGAAATAACCACCTGACGCTTCTTGCAACATGTCGCCAATGTTAATAATTAAACTGCCAAAATCGCATGGCACATCTAACCAACCGCCATCTGTTTTTTGTACTTGCAAGCCTGGTTCATTTGAAGCAGGTAATACCGTTAATAAATTAATATCACCATGTGCAGCAGCACGAATAGCGCCAGGTTCTTCATCACCTGTCATCGGCGGGTAATGTAATATACGTAATAATGTTTGCTCTGAATCAGCAATCATATCTTTTAAATCGATTGAAAACTTAGCACGCACATCCGCTGGTGCTTCAGCTTGCACCCAGCTTAACAATGTCGCAGCAAACTCATTGGCTAAACGATAATATTCGCGAATATCTGCTTCTAACTGCGCTGGTACACGGCCTTTTGGATAAACATGAAAGTATTCTTTAATGTCTTTAACTGTAAAGCCTTTTGCAACTTCTGATACCGAAGGCGGAAAGTAGCCATCTTGAGTGTCTTTAGAGAATAAGAATTCATGTTTTTGTTCAGAATTAAAAAAATCCTGCCAATTTTTATAAATTGATTCAACAAGAGACTGTGGAATTGGGTGGTTTTTTAATACACCAAAGCCCGTATTTCTAAGAGACTCAACAAATTGAGCGGCCGCATCGCTCGCTTTATAATCAACGGTAGGTAATTGCATGTTCGTATCCAATGAATTAAGTTGTTAAAAGCCTTTGCTAATCATAGCAGTTGCTCCATTGTAGCGCTTCGCGAGCATAATAAAACGGGCAAAAAAACATAAGGACTTATGTCCTCTTTAGCTGGGTAAGCGTTTATTACTTGATGCAAATCAAAATGTTGCTATTGTGGATAAAACGCTAAAACAACTGTAATTATAAACGCACTTTAATGGTCTACTCTTCACTAACCTCTTTCATTAAGCAAAGGTAACCTATGCGCCAAAAAATTTCGTTCAAAAGTGGTGATTTAACACTCACCGGTCAGCTTGAAACACCCGCCAGTGATATTAAGTTTTATGCCTTGTTTGCCCATTGTTTTACCTGTGGTAAAGATATCGCCGCAGCAAGTCGAATTAGCCGAGCACTCACTCAACAAGGTATTGCGGTATTACGCTTTGATTTTACTGGCCTTGGTAATAGCGATGGTGATTTTGCCAACAGTAATTTCTCATCAAATATCCAAGATTTAATTGCCGCGGCAGATCACTTACGTGAACACTTTAAAGCGCCACAATTATTAATTGGTCATAGTTTAGGGGGCGCAGCGGTACTTGCAGCTGCCGAACACATTGCTGAAGTACAAGCCATTACCACTATTGGCGCACCATCAGATGCGCAACATGTAGCGCATAACTTTGCCGCTCATCTTGATGAAATTAATAGCAAGGGCGAAGCCAAGGTAAATTTAGCAGGGCGAGAATTTACCATTAAAAAACAGTTTGTGGACGACATTGCCAATTACGACCGCAGCCATATCAGTAAATTAAAGCGAGCATTGTTAGTAATGCACTCCCCTATTGATGCCACGGTAAGTATTAACGAAGCTGAAAAGATTTACGCCGCTGCTAAACATCCAAAAAGCTTTATTAGCCTAGATAACGCCGACCACTTACTCACTAACAAAGACGATGCAGACTACGCAGCAGACGTTATAGCATCATGGGCAAAACGTTATGTGGATTTTGATAAAAACCAGTACAGTGCCAAACTTAGCAGCGGCAATGTATTAGTTGAAGAGAAAGATCATGTCTTTACTCAGCATGTAAGTACCAAGGATCATACTTGGCTTGCCGATGAACCACTAAGTGTTGGCGGTAATAATTTAGGCCCAGACCCTTATCACCACTTACTTGCTGGACTTGGTGCATGCACCGCGATGACTTTACGTATGTATGCAAGTCGTAAAAACTTGCCACTTGAACACATAAAGGTAGAACTGGACCACAGCCGTGATTATCACGCCGATTGTGATAACTGCGAGCAAACCGACAAACTCGAAGCCATCACTCGTAAAATCACCCTGGTGGGCGATTTAAGTGACGCTCAGCGCCAGCGCCTATTAGAAATTGCCGACAAATGCCCTGTGCATAAAACCCTGCATAACAACCCACTGATTGTAAGTGAGCTGGTTGATTAACAACAAACTTCCCGCTTAGGCATTTGATTTATACACCTGAAATTTGGTATTTTTATCATTTGCCTACCAACCACCTCCGCCACCTCCACCTCCTCCTCCGCCAGAAAAACCGCCACTACTGGAGAAGCCTGAACTCGACATAGAGGATGAAACACTTGAGTTTCCCAAAGCTGAATAACTCATTCCATCTACACAATTAAGAAATTCTGTCTGGTCAGAAAAACCACCTGAAAACCACATCGGTGTATATCTATAAGGATTGAGAGATTCTGAAATTTTCTTCTTTTTACGTCTTTTTTGTTTTCTAAATTGTCCTCTTTTAAACCTAAGAACATTATCAAATCGAGCACACCATTCATCATGCAAATCCAGCGAAATTGCATACGGTAAAAATTTCTCATATTCAGTTTCAGTGAGCAAGAGATCGTCTTCAGGCAGTTTTTTAGCGGATATATATTTTCGTATTTGCATTGAACTTACCAGTAATGGCTTCCCGTATTGGGAGGGGCCGCGATTTAAAGATAATGCAGTTATACTAAGTAACAATAAAAAAGCCATCGAGATCGACAACAAGGGTACAAAACTACAAAGAAGCCACATCCAAGGAAGCCAAGTAATACATATAAGTAAGCACTTTTTTTCCCACTGTGGCTCAACATTCTCATCAGTGTCCTCAAAAATACTTTCGTAAATAGCCAACCATATAATGCACACGGGAGCAGTCATAAGAATAACAAGCGGCCCCCACAGAATATCAGTCCAATCTGAAACGCCAAATATCAATTGTAAGCTAACAAATACCGACGACAGAGCAACAGTAAAAAGTGTGTATTTAATATTCCACGTAAAAATACTTGTCGCTTTTAAGTCTTTGCTAATCGCACTAGAAAAAAGTTTAAAGAGTTCTCGATTTTTCTTTCTATTTTCACGGCTAACTTGGTAACTCCCACCCTGTTTAATAACCCAATCGAGAATACATTGTTCATTTTTTGGTAAAGGAGTGTTTGGTAGGTTTGTCTTAAGTGATAATGTTAATGTATGGGTATAAAATGAGCCTTCTTTAATACCACTATCAGAGGGGAGGTATTCATATTTTATGCCTAGATAGCCTTTAATAGCTAAGTGAGTGCTGGCAGAAGTTAAATCTCTCATTGTACTATTTGAAAAAATTGCGTGGTTTAATATGTAATTAATTATTGCAGGGCTAATTTCACTGGGCACATCAGTAATATCTGGAGTATCGACATTTTCATCTGGATATATACCAACCTTACGCCAAGACCAATAAACAAAACCACCCACCGTACCCAAAAAAGTGATAAGCAAAATCCACTCTAAAAAATCCAGTAAAAATATAAAATAAAATACCGACGGTTGATCTATTACATCTTTAGGAAGCGCGAGAACAATTGTCATCCCCTCCCCTAAACCTAAGTCTTGCGTAGCAGTAAACCTAAATTGATTTTGTACTGGATTATCAACAATATAATTATCTTCTTTCTCTGTGTAAGAGCCGGTATAGGCTTTGTATTTCAGGACGCTGGTTTGTTCTGGTAGGTTAACTACAACCATTGACTTCTCTATTGAAGTTGCCCATTGATGAGGAATGGCATTAAAATATAACTCATCATAATTTTCAAAAAACCGAATTTCATCTGATAGTTGATAAGTAATAATAAAGCTAGCAGGCCCATAATCTAACTCTTTTTTAGGATCACCTACTTTTATGATTGCGTTACCATTTGAAATGGTTGCTTGATAAGGTATTGATGTATTATTTAACTGAGCACTTAGCATCTTGAAGCCAGCTAAATATTCACCACCATAACGGCCCTCAAGTAATAATGGGATTCGTCTATAAATACCATGCTTGAATATATAACCACCGGCCGTTATATCAAACTGCTCAGTGACTATTAGATTGCCATTAGGTTTTACATCAATTGTTACATGTAATCCCGCTGTTGAATCAGCCTCCCTTACTTCTGCATAAGAAGGCATCAACATAATTAAAAGTAAAAAAATTATGCTTCCTTGCAAAAAATATTTCATTGTTAATTTGCTCCTTTTAAACAACACTTATCTCTTCATTAGATGCTTAATATAATAAAAACTCTTTTATATTTTTTTTCACTTCATTTATTAAATCAGCAGGCCCACCATCATACATATCATTATGGCGTGAGTTCTCTATCGAAATCTGCGTAACCGGATACTGTGCTAATTCATCTTCATTGAGTAATACCTGATTATCCGCAGGGTAATCACTGCCACGAAGCGTTAAAACCCGAATGTTTTTATTGCGAGGTAACAACATACGCCGATGATCAAGCGTAATAATTTGACTCACTTGCTTAGGATAAATCGCCGCGTAAAGCGCGGCTATATCACCGCCATTAGAATGGCCAAATAACGTTAACCGCGTAAAATCATACTCTGGGTAGCGAGGGCTCAACTCGGTCACTAAAAATTTAAGAGTGACCACACCACGATGCCAGTTTTCCATACGAGTGGCCATATAAGGTGGCGTGCGGTTGAGCGCAGGATCGCTGTCTAATTCATGGGCTACAGCAATG
Source organism: Pseudoalteromonas sp. SG43-6 (assembly GCF_014164365.1). Lineage (NCBI taxonomy): Bacteria > Pseudomonadati > Pseudomonadota > Gammaproteobacteria > Alteromonadales > Pseudoalteromonadaceae > Pseudoalteromonas > Pseudoalteromonas sp. SG43-6. The sequence goes on along the minus strand of NZ_JACJEZ010000032.1, from coordinate 21,929 downwards.
GTTAAATAGCCCTTAGCTGTAAATATATCAGCCGCAAACTGATAGTCAGTATGCGCAATACCATATCCGGCATTAATAAATACCACAGGGCATTTTGTTTGTTGGCTACAATGCTCGTTATATGCTGGTAATGAAATACTGATCGGGATCGCGCGGTCACGCGCTTTATCAACAATCATTTCGCTGTTTGTTGCGGAACTGGCGACGGCACTGACTATGAGAAAGAAGAAGCTCACAAGGTACTTAAAAGGTAGTGGCATTAATTTGCTCGACTTATTTTATTTAAATTATAAAGTACTTTAAGCTTTTGAATATTAATTGCAATAAAACGAGGTACCTAAAACAGCAGAAGAGTTTTAAAGAAAAAAATAATTATTATAAATTTATGCGATAATAGTCGTATTGTCCTAACGTCTATTTAGAAAAGAACCTATCCATGAAATCATACAACAGCATCGAACAGCGTATCGATATTTTACAAAGCAGAATTGAAGCGTATCAAGATGAAATCAAAACGCTAGAAACAGAGCCAAAAAATAATAACGAGCGTATTATTTTCAAATTTATCGAAACAGGCAGCACCGGCAAGACTAAAGATTTTGTGCGTGAATTAGGCATTAAATCACCACGCGATAGTTTGTATTCATCAGGTGATGTATCAAAACTCATCAAAGATGGCGCCAGTGATATTTCCCCTGCATTACTTGAAATTGCCCGCGCACTTGCCAGCGCACGAAATAAAAATGGCCCTGCCTGCTAATTAAGCATTAGATTAGCCGTGTCATAACGGCTAATCCACCAGCTCGATATCTAGTCCGCTGAGTAAGTTTAACGCTGCAAAGCGCTCAAACTTAGCCCGGCTAACATTATTATTTTTAATATCAATATTAAAATGCATCGCACCGACAAAGTTTACTTTACTCAAGTTTGTTTGCTGAAACAGGCTATCTCTAAAATCAGTGTTACTAAAATCACTGGTAGCTAAATTAGCCTGTCTAAAATCAACATCTTTGGCAAAACAGTCCGTCATGATCAAGCCTTTTAATTGTAACTCATAAAACGAGCTATGACTAAGTTGGCAATTTTTAAAACTCACCGATGAAGTAAGTGACAATTGTGGCCAATTTACCTGCGCCCATTGAATACTGTTGAGCTTACAATCAACAAAGCTGACTTCTTCTAACGAACTATAACCCCAATTTAAATCGCTTAAATTACAGTTAATAAATTCACACTCAATAAAACGACAATTACTAAATTGACTATGACTAAAATCACATTCAATAAACTGGCACTGTTCAAACTCAATGTCACTAAAGCGCTGCGCGCTGGCAACACATTTTGAAAATTGCTGATCGAAATAATCGAACTCTTTAAACACTCGAATGCTTAACCTCTAAATCGTTTTTCAAAGCAAGAACTGCGATATAGATCAACCCAAAAATAGGAATAATCGCTAATAGCCCACCAATTACAGCAACAATAACCGGTGTTGTTGTTTTTCTTTTACCAAGGCGATAACTTATCCACGTAAAAAATGGGATGCATACTATAAATATCAAAGCCAAGAACTCACCAAGCAAAGTTGCACTAATACTCATTTACTATCCTTAATATATTTTTATTAAACCATTTTGATTACACCATAAAAAAACCCTTAAGCCTACACTTAAGGGTTTTAAATCAATAGTAAGATTAAGTGCTAATTAATCACTTATTCTGCTGATTTTTCAGCTTTTTCAACAACACTAATAGCAAGCTCTGTAAGCGAATCTGCATTTGCTTTACTTGGTGCGTTAGTTAACAAACACGACGCTTGGGTTGTTTTAGGGAAAGCAATCACGTCACGAATATTATCAGTACCACACAGTAGCATTGCTAAACGGTCTAAACCGAACGCTAAACCAGCATGTGGTGGCGTACCGTATTTTAACGCTTCAAGTAAGAAACCAAACTTGTCTTGCTGCTCTTGTGCATCAATACCTAGGATTCTAAACGCTGCTTCTTGCATATCTGTATTATGAATACGTACCGAACCACCACCTACTTCGTAGCCATTTAGTACCATATCGTATGCATCTGAAATAGCCGCTGCTGGGTTTGCTTCAAGTTCGCTTGCATTTACATCTTTTGGTGCTGTAAATGGGTGATGAACAGCATGCAATGTACCTTCGTCGTCTTCTTCAAACATTGGGAAGTCAACAACCCAAAGTGGAGCCCAGCTATTTAGATTAGTGATCTCTAAATCAAGGCCAATCTTAATACGTAGCGCGCCCATAGCTTCGTTTACTGTGTTGCGTTTATCAGCACCGAATAAAATGATGTCGCCAGTTTGTGCGTTAGTGCGTGCAAGAAGTTCGTTGATCACCTCTTCATTTAAGAACTTAGCGATTGGCGATTGCACGCCTTCAGCGCCTGCACCGCGGTCGTTTACTTTCATCCACGCAAGCCCTTTCGCGCCATAAATACCGATGAATTTAGTGTAGTCATCTAGTTGCTTACGCGAAAGTGATGCACCGCCTGGTACTGTTAATACAGCAACACGGCCTTTTTCATCATTGGCAGGACCAGAAAAAACTTTAAACTCGACGTCTTTCACTAAATCGGCAACGTCAATTAATGTCATTGGGTTACGTAAATCTGGCTTATCAGAACCATACAAGCTCATTGCCTCAGCGTAAGGCATGATTGGGAACTCGCCTAAATCCACGTCTAGCAATTGCTGCCACATTTCGCGGATCATTTTTTCTGTGATACCACGTACCTGAGCAGAGCTCATGAACGAGGTCTCTATATCGATTTGAGTAAACTCAGGCTGACGGTCAGCACGTAAATCTTCATCACGGAAACATTTAACAATTTGGTAGTAACGGTCAAAACCCGACATCATCAACAATTGCTTAAACAACTGCGGAGACTGCGGTAATGCGTAAAAACTGCCTTTGTGAACACGGCTCGGTACTAAATAATCGCGCGCTCCTTCTGGGGTAGCTTTTGTAAGTACTGGCGTTTCGATATCTAAGAAATTATTTTCATCTAAGAAACGACGCACAAAGCTGCTAGCTTTAGCGCGTAGTTTAATACGGTCACTCATTTCTAAACGACGAAGGTCTAAGTAACGATATTTTAAGCGACGCTCTTCAGAGTTTACCTGATTAAAATCAAGTGGCAACGGCTCTGAACGGTTGATGATAGTAAGGCCTGTGCCTAAAATTTCAACTTCACCCGTTGCCATATCTTTGTTGATTTGGCTGTCAGGACGTGCGCGAACTACACCTTTTAATTGTACGCAAAATTCTTGACGTAATGTATTCGCGGTATCCATTAAGCCTTCAACTTCAGGATCGAATACAACTTGTACTAAACCTTCTCTATCGCGTAAATCGACAAAGATAAGTCCACCAAGGTCACGTCGTTTGTTGATCCAACCACATAGTTCAACTTCTTGATCTACGTGAGTTTTATTTAGCTGTCCGCAGTATATAGAGCGCATAGTTTTCCTGTCAGTGTAAAGACGAATAGCCGCTTCCCCTAAGAATTGCTGTTTTTGAGGGAGAATAAGCCACTATTTATAAATCATTTTAGGGGGAGCATTATACCCAAGTTACTTGAAAATGCGAGCTCGGCAGCAGCTACTATGCTTTCAATTTATAGATTTGGTATACTAGCCAAAACACACAATCAGTTAACCGTTTTATGTTGTATTTAGGGTGTCCGCAGTGGTCAAGTACCGCGTGGAAAGGCAATTTATTATCAAGTCACTGCAAAAATGCCGATATGTTGCACGAATACGCACAGGTGTTTAATTCAGTCGAAGGCAATACCAGCTTTTATGCCGATCCTAGTGTTGAATCATTAAATCGCTGGCGTGATGCTGTCGGCAATGACTTTAAATTTACTTTTAAATTCCATCGACGCTTTAGTCATGAATTACAGCTTACTCATATCGATGACGAACTCACTGAATGGTTTAATTTATTCGAGCCAATATTGTCTCATGTTGGGCAAATCATGTTGCAGCTACCAAGTAGTTTTAGCCCCAAACAACTGCCGTTATTAGCACAGTTTATTGCCAAGCTCCCGACAGGTTTAAACTACGGCGTTGAAGTTCGCCACCCCGAATTTTTTAAGAAAGGCGCAGCCGAAATTGCCTTTAATCAGCTATTAATAGCAAACAATGTCAACCGTATCTCAATGGACACCCGCGCATTATTTGCAGTTAAGCCGAACACTGAAGCACTCATCGATGCCCAACAAAAAAAGCCCCATTTACCCGTGCATGCCATTGCAACAGGCAATCAACCTATGGCCCGCTTTGTGATTGCCGATTTAGATCATGACTATAAAAGCTATTACCAACCGTGGCTTAAAAAAGTAAAACAATGGCTTGATGAGGGTAAGCACCCGTATGTATTTTTTCATACTGCAGATAACCGCCAAGCACCATTATTAGCACGCGAGTTTTGCCAAGATTTAGGTTACCAGCACCCCGTGCTAAACCCTTTCACTGGTGAAAAAGAAGCCAGTCAAGCCAGCCTTTTTTGACTCGCGTTGAAAATTAATTAACTACAAAGAAGTATTGAATGAGTGATTTTAAACGCTATTTTAGCGGCTATCCAGAGCAAATTGTAACGCAAGTAATGCAGCTTATTGAAAATGATAAACACGGCGCGTATTTAACTAAAAAATACCCAAGCTCCCATAATATTACCAGTGACAAGTCGTTATACGCATACGCCACTGAGCTTAAAAAGCGCTATTTAAAAAATGCGCCACCGTTTGGCCGCGCCGCGTTTAAAAAACAAGGCGATATGGTCACTAACGCGCTAGGTACTCATACGTATCGTATGCAAGGTAAAACCCGCAAGCACGATTTAGCCATCAACAGTGATTTACTGCGTGCACCAGAGGAATTACTCAAAGCTTTAGTAGTACACGAGCTCGCCCACTTTAAGGAAAAAGACCACAACAAAAGCTTTTACGCCCTGTGCTGCCACATGGAGCCAAGCTACCATCAACTCGAATTAGATTTACGGATTTTTTGTGTACTAGTAGCTGAAGGTAAAAACCCTTACACATAAAAATAACTGAATCACAAAGTACATAGCCGTACAGTTAACATATAAATACTATGCAAGATGAGTACGGGAGATTTCTTCATTTACCCAATGTAGTAATTGCTTTATCGCTTTTGAAAGTACCTGATTTTGCCTCACTATATAACCTAAACTGGTAGTTGGAAATTGCGGTAATGCGGTCACTGTAGTAGTTAGATTTGCTTTACTGCGCAGGGAAAACTCTGGCACGATGGCAACGCCAAACCCCGCTTCAGCCCAATCAATTTGCGCATCGACACTGCCCACTTCCATCACCCGGTAATTTGGTAAGTTTAAAGATGGCAAGGCACTATCGAGCAAGTCTCGGGTTCGCGTATCATGGCCGAGTAAGATTAATGTTGGCGGCTCAGTCAATGTAACATTGTTATCGTTTTTGGCCTGCTGCCATAACTTTAAATGATTACCTAATGCACACCATTTTATCTGCTGTAATTGCGTAAAATGCAGCGGCTCACTTTCTTTTTGGGCAATCACAAACCCTAAATCAGCTTCAGCACTTTTAACCAATGCTGACGCTTGCGAAGACGTTGTATTGAGCAAAGTAAAGTCAATGCCAGGAAACTGGCGCTTAAAAAGCTGAAAAGGCTCAATCAACAATAAACGAGAAATTATATCACTGGCGGCAATTGTCAGTGTGCCTTGGCTGAGATCATTAATCGCATTTAAGTCAGATTGGCAAACCTGTAATTCCCATAAGGTTTTTTGTCCAGACTCTAATAGCCGTAAACCCGCTTGGGTCAAACTAAAAGGATTACGTTCTATCAGTTTAACCCGTGTCGTTTTTTCTAACTGCTTAATATGCAAGCTAACATTTGGCTGTGTCATATGCAGCGCATTGGCTGTTTTACCAAAGTGCTTTAACTCAGCCAATGTGACAAAAGTTTTTAACCAGTGAATATCTAGCATCTTTATGACCTTAATGGTGTGAAATCGATATGAAATTCTTATCAAGATAATAATTATAATTAATTTCTCTTATTTTAATAGGGCGCATACCATATTCGTTCAATCAATTTGGAGATTAAACTATGCCGTCAATTGTTGTTGTAGGTGCAAACTGGGGTGATGAAGGCAAAGGCCGTATCGTCGATTTTCTAGCTGAGAACGCATCTGCGAGCATTCGCTTTCAAGGTGGTAATAACGCCGGACATACCGTTGTGAATGACTTTGGTACGTTTAAACTACACCAATTACCAAGCGGTATTTTTAATCCTGATTGTATTGCAGTACTAGGCCCAGGCATGGTGATAAGCCCTGGCGCATTAAGCGAAGAAATAGCCGAAGTTAACGCCGCCGGTGTTGATGTAAAATTATGTATTTCTGATCGTGCAACGTTATGCTTACCATTACACGCCCTTGAAGATACCCTCGAAGAAGTGCGCTTAGGCGATGCTGCTTACGGCTCTACTCGTCAAGGAATTGCACCTGCATACGGCGACCGAGTAATGAAAAAAGGCATTTTAGTTGGCTGGTTAAATCAGCCAGACGTTTTATTAGAGCGTATTCAATTTATGCTGGATTGGAAAATGCCACAGCTAAAAGCCCTTTACCCAAGCTGTGATTTTTCACAAACAGCTGAACAAATGACTGAGTGGTTATTAGCTGTCAGCGCTCCTTGGCGTGAATTTATTTGTAATGTAACAGAGCCTTTAAAAGCACTGCAAAAGCAAGATGCCAACTTATTGTTTGAAGCGCAACTAGGCGCAGGCCGCGATTTAGTTTACGGCGAATACCCGTATACTACATCATCAAACGTGACTGCTGCCTATGCAGGAATTGGCAGCGGGCTGCCAGCTTTGCGCCCTGAGCGTGTTATCGCTGTGGCTAAATCATTTAGCTCATCTGTTGGTACAGGTACACTCGTTACCGCCATGGCAGAGCAAGACAATTTTCGTGAAAGCGCGAACGAATATGGCGCAGTGACTGGCCGCCCACGTGATATGGGTTATTTTGATGCAGTTGCCACCCGTAACGGTGTTGAATTACAAGCAGCCACTGAAATCGCTTTAACCAAAATTGATTGCCTATCTGGCATGAAAGATTTAAAAATCTGCGTTGGTTATGCAGGCGATCACAGCGAAAACCCTATTTGGCCACAAACAGCGGCTTTAACGCCAATCTATGAAAGCATGCCAGCGTGGGATGAAGATATTACCGGTTGTCGTACCTTCGACAGTCTGCCTGCTGCAGCGCAGCATTATGTAGAACGCATCGAAGCACTGATGGGAGTACCTGTAAGTATGGTGTCTGTAGGCCCTGAGCGTGAGCAAATGATTATCCGCTAAACACTCAATTGCTATAACCCAAGTGGTTTTATAAACCACTTGGGTTATACGCTAGGCAATTGCAGATTTTCATCCACTATCTGAACAAAAATATTTTGAGTCAGTTATTCAAAAATATTAATCATTCCATCATAAAATAATTGATTGTCACCACAAGTGTATTTAAAGCACATTTAAACTCGATTTAACGCGTTCTAGTACAACGGTGGTTCTAAATGATTTGATATTATCGTTCTCATGAAAAAACTTATCACAAATCTCTTGAAAGCGCTGCATATTAGGCACAACTAATATCAGTACAAAATCAGCTGCACCCGTAACATAATAGCATTGCTGCACTTCAGGACCTGAAAAACGTTGCTTTAGTAGCTCAAGCTCAGAAATATGTGTCCTGTTAACCTCCACTTCTACTAAAATAGTGATAACTTGATTTAGCTTATCTGGGTCTAAAATCGCCACATTTGATACAATATAACCATTTTCCCTGAGTTTATGGATACGGCGCTGCACCGAGGCGGTTGATAGATGTACCGCTTCAGCCAGTTTTCGAAGTGGAGTTTGGCAATCTTTCTGGACTAATTCTAAAAGTGCATAGTCATAGCGATCTAGTTTCATAATATCTCAAGGTGATAAATTTTCTCGCAAACAGTACTTTTTTAGAGCCCATTTATCAATGGTATTGAAATAAAATATACACACCTAATCTCTTCTATATACCGACTATGCAAAACTCTACTAAAACTTCATTGGGAGTTACTTTAAATATAATTTCATCAGCACTTTTTGCACTAATGTTTGCTTACACTTCACTGTTAAATGAACTTCAAGGTCAAGAAACATATGGTTGGCGGGTTTTATTTACGGTGCCATTTTTAACTGTTTTTATTCTACTAAAAGGTTACTGGCCACTAGTACTGGGCATATATACGAGGGTGCGATATGAAAAGTATTTTTGGCTAACACGGCTCCTTTCATCTTTTTTAGTTGGTGTACAATTATGGCTATTCATGTGGGCACCCGTAAATGGATATGGTTTAGCGGTTTCATTAGGCTACTTTATCATGCCAATTGCTATGGTAATTATCGGACGGCTTGCTTTTCAAGAGCGTTTAACCCCGCATCAAAAAGTAGCATGTTTATTTGCTCTCATAGCGATTTTAAATCTATTAATTGTTTCTCAATCATTTTTGTGGCCGGTTTGGGTTGTATGCATAGGTTACCCTATTTATTTTTGGCTACGAAAAAAAACAAACACTAATAACATTGGTTGCACATGGGTTGATATGCTTTTGAGCCTTCCTATAGCCTGTTATTTTATCTTTGCCAATGGACAAGTTGTCACGGAGTTAACCGTAAATTTAACATTGCTTTATTTAGTAGTAGGCCTTGGGGGGATTAGTGCTCTAGCGCTTTCGTTTCAATCCCTATCTGCCCCCTATTTAAATTTAAGCCTTTTTGGTTTACTCGTTTATGTTGAGCCTGTGCTGCTATTAATAGTGGCGATTCTTTTAGGCGAGACTATCAACCAAAAGGATTGGCTTACGTACATAGCTATTTTGCTTGCGGTCGTCACATTAATTCTTGAAGGTATAAGAAAGTTACATTTAACTCATTATCGCTAACATTGCTTACTTCTTATATTGCAACGAGGTTTATCAGTAATCCCTTAAAGCAACCAACTCCCCACAAACCAAAAAGCGCAAGGTAAACTCGCGCTTTTATTGTGTTATTTAAAGCTTAAAGTTTTAAAGCTTGGTAGCTTTATAAACCAAGTTCTGCCATAAAGTCGTCATCTAAATCACTTGCTTTAGCATCATCAGCAGCTTTTTGTTTTTCTGCTTTATGCTTTGCTTCGTTTTCAATGATGTCATCTGGGTCAATAGCTTCAGCAATATCAAAATCGTGCAATTTGATAAACTCAGTTTTATCCATTGCTAATTCTAAATAAAAGATATTTTGTTTACTGGTGGTAAATGTCACGCGCCGTGCTTGCGGTCTATCCATCGTAGTATCGACCGAAATCTGTACTTGCTTATTGATGGCCATCATCTTCGGTTGATTTTGGGTAATTGAAGTATGTAACTGCTCGCGTACCTTTGAAGTAAAATCACCAACGATTTGGTTCATCAATTCACCGAGTACATTTGAGACGTCGTCCGATAAATGACTGTGAGCGAGTTCTTCTTCAGGCATCCCCATATTACGCATGTAATCATGATAAATCTCCATCGCCGCTTGCGAGGTGAAATTAGTAATTACCAGTCCTGTAAATCCGCCATCAAATAACACAAAACAACCGATATCAGGACGCATACAGGTGCGGGTTATTTTTTGTACCATTGCTGAGTAGCTAATACTATTACCACTTGCCGATGACAATACACTCGTTACAGAATGACAAAGAGTTGCCAATATATCATCTGTGCTGATCACTTTACTTTTGCTCATAAACTTCTCTTTTTCTACTTGTTATTCATTATTCTAGCCAAGCTACTGAAATTATCACTGACTATCCAGCATAAAATGCTAAAATAGCCCTATTATTTTTCAAGAGACTGTTTGTGTGAACATAAAAGACAGCATTTATGCCACTGAGCAAGCGGTTAAAGACTTTAGCTTTGACCAACATGTAGTAGAAGTTTTCCCAGATATGATCCAGCGCTCAGTTCCGGGTTATGCAACCATTGTTAGTACGATGGGTAAATTGGCCGGTGAATATGCGCAAAGCAATTCAAACCTTTATGATTTGGGCTGTTCCCTTGGCGCAGTAACATTAAGCATGCGCCGTAATATCCGCACTGATAATTGCCATATTATTGCCGTTGATAATTCTCAAGCCATGGTTGAGCGCTGTAAATTACATTTGCACGGCTTTCGCTCAGAAGTGCCTGTTACAGTCACGCTTGGTGATATTAATGAGCTAAATATTGAAAACGCGTCAGTGGTCGCCATGAACTTTACTTTACAGTTTATTCCACCCGCACAGCGCCAAGCCGTGCTTGAAAAAATATACGCGAATTTAAAACCCGGTGGTGTATTACTGTTAAGCGAAAAAATCAAAGGCGAGAACGAGCAATGCGATAACTTGCTAATTGACTTGCACCACGATTTTAAACGCCACAATGGTTATTCTGAATTAGAAATTAGCCAAAAACGTACCGCCATTGAGAATGTAATGCGCCCAGATACTTTAAATGCTCACCTTTCTCGACTTACCGATATTGGCTTTAGCCAAACCCAAGTGTGGTATCAATGTTTTAATTTTTGCTCACTGGTAGCAATCAAGTAACAAATATAAAGAGTAATTCAATGTCTCAATGGTTTAACCAATTTTACGCCGCAATCGCACAAAGCCCGCTAAGTCACTGGCTGGAAACGCTACCTAGCCAATTAAAACACTGGCAATTAGAGGCAAGTCACGGTGATTTACCAAAATGGCAGAAAGTGTTAAAAAACTTGCCTGAAGTGGCGACCAAACACGTCAATATTATCGACAAAGTTGAAATTGGTGCCCCAGGCGAAATGACCGACGGCGAACAAAAACAAGTTACACACTTATTAAAACGAATGATGCCATGGCGTAAAGGCCCTTTCAGCCTACACGGTATTGAAATTGATACTGAATGGCGCAGCGATTGGAAGTGGGACCGTTTATTACCGCACATTGAGCCGCTAAAAGGCCGCACGGTTTTAGACATCGGCTGTGGCTCTGGCTATCACTTATGGCGGATGCGCGGTGAAGGCGCTGAGTTTGTGGTTGGCATTGATCCGTCTGATTTATTTTTATGTCAGTTTCAAGCCATCAAACACTTTAACCCAGATGAAAACGTGCATTTATTACCGCTAGGTGTTGAAGCCCTGCCTGAGTTAAAAGCCTTTGATACAGTGTTTTCGATGGGTGTGCTTTATCATCGTCGTTCCCCTATCGACTTTTTAGCACAATTAAAAGCGCAGCTTCGCCCAGGTGGTGAATTAGTGCTTGAAACCTTAGTTATTGAAGGCGATGAAAACACAGTACTCGTGCCCACTGATCGCTATGCGAAGATGCGTAACGTGTGGTTTATTCCGAGCACGGCAGCGCTAAAACTCTGGATGGAACGTGTTGGTTTTAAAGATGTGCAAGTGAAAGACTGCGCTATTACAACGCTTGACGAACAACGTAAATCAGATTGGATGGAAAACGAGTCCCTGATCGACTTTTTAGATCCAAACGATACTCGTAAAACCATTGAAGGTTACCCAGCGCCGTTGCGTGCAATTTTGACTGCAAAGGCTTAATACTAAAGGAACTAGGTTTTAGGTGCTTGGAACTACCTAGCACCTGCTACCTAAATCTATTGTGTCATTATACGGACAAGTGTCCTTGTCAATAATAGTAAACTCATATTTGAACTAGCCGCGCCCTTGCAATTGTTGTAAAATACGCGCGTTTCTAAGCATACACATGCAAAACCATGCAACTTTTTTGAGGAAATCCTGTGAGCGAACAAAAACAGTCTCTAAGTTATAAAGACGCGGGCGTAGATATCGATGCCGGTAACGCACTTGTTGAGCGTATTAAAGGCGTAGTTAAAAAAACCCGTCGTCCTGAAGTTATGGGCGGAATTGGTGGCTTTGGCGCACTTTGCGAAATCCCAGCTGGTTATAAGCAACCAGTACTTGTTGCAGGCACTGATGGTGTTGGTACTAAGTTACGCTTAGCTATCGACCTTAAAAAACACGATACTGTAGGTATCGATTTAGTTGCTATGTGTGTAAATGACCTTATCGTTCAAGGTGCTGAGCCATTATTTTTCCTAGATTATTATGCAACAGGCAAACTTGATGTTGATACTGCCGCAGACGTAGTAACAGGCATTGGTAAAGGCTGTGAGATCTCTGGCTGTGCATTAATTGGTGGCGAAACTGCTGAAATGCCAGGTATGTACGAAGGCGAAGATTACGACATGGCTGGTTTTTGTACTGGCGTAGTTGAAAAAGCAAATATCATCGATGGCACAAAAGTAGCTGCTGGTGATCAACTGATCGCGCTTGCATCAAGCGGCCCGCATTCAAATGGCTTCTCATTAATTCGTAAAGTACTTGAAGTATCAAATGCTGATACAAGTGCTGAATTTGAAGGTAAAACATTAGGCGAAACTCTGCTTGAACCTACACGTATTTACGTTAAACCATTACTTGAGCTGTTCAAGCAGGTAGATGTTCATGCTCTTTCGCATATTACTGGCGGCGGCTTTTGGGAAAATATCCCACGCGTATTACCAGAGTCTGCAAAAGCAGTTGTTAAAGGTGATAGCTGGCAGTGGCCTGGTATTTTCAATTGGTTACAAGAAAACGGTAACATCACCACCCACGAAATGTACCGCACATTTAACTGTGGTGTAGGTATGGTATTGGTTGTGCCTGCTGACAAACTTGAGCAAAGCTTAAGCATCTTAAAAGAGCTTGGCGAAAATGCTTGGCACCTTGGTGAGATCCATGATGCTAAAGCTGGCGAAGAGCAAGTAGAAATCCTAGGCGGCCGTGATTAATGGCCCCTGCTCGTCTAGTAGTCTTAATTTCAGGTAGTGGCTCTAATTTACAAGCCATCATTGACGCCTGTAATAACGGCGAGATAAATGCAAACATAGCGGCTGTTATTAGTAATAAAGCAGACGCTTATGGCCTTGAGCGAGCAAAGCAAGCGGGCATTGCAACAGCAGTGCTCAGCCATAAAGATTTTGACTCGCGCGAAGCCTACGATGCGCAATTAATGAACGTTATTGATTCTTTTGCACCAAATCTAGTTGTATTAGCTGGGTTTATGCGTATTCTTACTCCTAACTTAGTGCAAAAATTTAAAGGAAAAATGTTGAACATTCATCCTTCTTTGTTGCCTAAGTACCAGGGGCTGAATACCCACCAAAGAGCAATTGATGCAAAAGATGACATTCATGGCGTAAGTGTGCACTTTGTTACTGAAGAGTTAGACGGTGGTCCTGTCATTCTTCAAGCAAAAGTACCCGTGCTGGCAGATGATACTGCTGACACATTAGCAAAACGCGTGCATGCACAAGAGCATATAATTTACCCTTTGGTGGTCAAGTGGTTCAGTGAACAACGACTTACTATGGAAGCAGATTATGCAGTTCTTGACAAAAAACAACTTCCTGCACACGGCGCGCACTACCCAGAATAAAAAACTAAGTGCCTTGCTATTGTGTGCGGGCACTTTATTACTTCCTACTAGTTTAATTGCTGGTGAACTTACTCAATTTGAAGCTAACTATGATATTTTGCGCAAAGGCGAAAACCATGGTCAAGGCGTCCGCACATTAAAAAAACTAGCAGATAACAGTTACCAAGTTAGCTACCACAGTGATATTGAGTGGATGATATTCTCAGATTCACGTAAAGAGACATCAAATTTTACTTTCAGCGACAAAAAAGTCACGCCTGTAAGTTATAGCATGATCCGCACAGGCACAGGCCCGGATAAAGAATATACACTGCAATTTGACCACACTAAAAAAATCGTAAACAGCAGTGAAAGTAAATACCCCATTGAATGTGAGTGGTCTGAGCAATTTCAAGACTCAATTTCATATCAAGTACAAGTGCGCGAAGAATTAAAAATGGGTAAAACCAGCTTTTCGTACCAGCTAGTTGATAAAAAAGGCAACTGTCGTGAGTATAACTTTGAAGTCGTTGGTAAAGAGACTATTTCCTTACCAATCGGTAATATCGAAGCGATCAAAGTAAAACGCTTATATGATAATGATAAACGCCAAGCGCTTGCATGGTTCGCCCCTGAAATGGATTACATGCTAGTTAGGATGTGGAAAGGCGAAAAAGGCGTAGAACAATTTGAAGTACAACTTAAGTCGTTCACGGTAACCAGCCCAGTTGCATTACCTGAAGAAGTTAAAAACGAAATAACACCGGAATAAATTGCTTGCAAGACGAAAGGCTCAAGTGTGACGATCATAACTTGGGCTTTTCAGCTTATAACCACATTAATTAAGTTCAAACGTTAAAACTGACGGCTAAATTAACTCACCCATTTTAAACAACGCAAATTCACCTGGTTCCATTTTTTGCCAACGCTCATCGTTGGTCAGTGGCCGGGTAGCGATCACCGTTACGACATCATTTGGCGTAGTTTCTTGTTGAAAATCTACCACCATATCTGCATCAATTAACGTAGCCTTACCGAACGGCGCACGGCGGGTGATCCAATGCAAATTATTAGTACAATACGCTAACACATACACACCATCAGTCAGCAACATATTAAACACACCTTTTTCACGTAAAGTGTGTGCAAGCTTTGCCGCATAACGAAACACTGACGCCATATTAGCTGGACGTTTAGGGTATTTTTCACGAATTTGATCGAGTAACCAACAAAACGCCAATTCACTGTCGGTATTACCCACTGGCCGATAATATTCAGGTTTTAAATCATGATAATTCGAAAGCTGACCATTATGCGCGTAGGTCAGCTCCCTGCCCCACAACTCACGGGTAAAAGGATGCGTATTTTCAAGACAGACACGGCCACGATTACCTTGGCGAATATGGCTAATCACCGAGACACTTTTAATGGGATAGGCCTTTACTAACTTGGCAATTTCAGACTGACAGCTAGGCTCAGGATCTTTAAAAGTACGACACCCCTTCCCTTCATAAAAAGTAATGCCCCAGCCATCTTTATGCGGACCTGTGTTACCACCGCGCTCTAACAGCCCTGAAAAACTAAAACAAATATCTGTAGGCACATTCGCCGACATGCCAAGCAACTCACACATAAAATAAATTAACCTTTCAAAAATTTTTATACTTTTAAAATACTGCTTTTTAAAAAGCGTAAACCCGTAACTTAGGCCTTAGCGGCATTGTTAAACATAAGCAAGGGCAAGGCAAGCAAGAAAACAGCTTAATTTTTTCTCAAATAAATCATACTGACGAATCACACATTTATCCGTATGCTGATGTGCACAGATTACAAAATAACAGTCACTGATATTTTCACTAAGCTACTTGATAATTATTCACTCTAGCGCTACTCTAACTAAAGGTGGTCTGACCTCTATTAAGGATTGAATACATGACACTCATATTTACACTTGGTTTAATCGTGCTGCTCAGCATCGCGAGTTACCACAGAGCGAGCTGGAATACTGCCCTTGGCGTTTCCATCGCAACACTTGTCATTGGTACCTTTGCAGGTGCATTTGGCGCAATTAGCTGGTTGATCTTCTTGATCATTGCAGTGCCATTGTCTGTTACTGGCATTCGTCAGCAATATATTATTAAACCTATTTTTGCCATGTTTAAAAAAGTTACTCCAACTATGTCTGAAACTGAAAAATCAGCCATTGATGCGGGTACAACATGGTGGGAAGCCGATCTTTTTTGCGGCCGTCCTGATTGGAACAAATTACACCAATACCCAATGCCTAAATTGACAATCGAAGAGCAAGCCTTTATCGATGGTCCAGTTGAGGTGGTATGTAGTATGTTGGACGACTGGGAAGCAACTCATGAGTTAACCGATTTACCACAAGATGTTTGGCAATACCTAAAAGATAATAAATTCTTTGCCATGATCATTAAAAAAGAATATGGCGGCCTGCAATTTTCTGCCTTTGCACAATCGTGTGTACTGCAAAAGTTAACCAGTAAATCTACCCTGCTTTCATCAATTGTAGGCGTTCCTAATTCATTAGGTCCGGGCGAATTGTTACAGCACTATGGTACTAAAGAACAAAAAGATCATTACTTACCTCGCCTTGCTAGTGGTCAAGAGATCCCATGCTTTGCCTTAACTTCACCAGAAGCAGGCTCTGATGCCAGCGCCATTCCAGATTATGGTGTGGTATGTAAAGGTATGTGGGAAGGCGAAGAAGTCATTGGTCTTAGCCTAACATGGAACAAACGTTATATTACGCTAGCGCCTGTTGCGACAGTATTAGGTCTGGCGTTTAAACTACAAGACCCAGATGGTCTACTAAGCGATGTTAAAGAGCCAGGTATTACTTGTGCACTTATTCCTACAGACATGCCAGGTGTTGAAATTGGTCGTCGTCATTTCCCGCTAAATGTACCATTTCAGAATGGTCCTACTCGTGGTAAAGACATTTTCGTACCGCTTGATTACATTATTGGTGGACCAGAAATGGCCGGCCAAGGCTGGCGCATGCTGGTTGAATGTTTATCGGTTGGTCGTGCTATTACATTGCCGTCAAACTCAACGGGTGGTATTAAAACAATTGCACTTGCAAGTGGTGCATACAGCCGTATTCGTCGTCAATTCCGTTTACCTATTGGCCAAATGGAAGGTGTTGAAGAGTCACTAGCAAAACTAGCAGGTTATGCGTACAGCTCAGATGCGGCTGTTAGCATGTCAACTGGTGCGGTTGATTTAGGCGAAAAGCCATCGGTTGTTTCGGCAATCATTAAATACCATTTGACCGAGCAAATGCGTGATTCAACCAATCATGCAATGGATGTTCACGGCGGTAAAGGTATTATGCTTGGGCCAAATAACTATTTAGGTCGTGGCTATCAAGGTGCACCAATTGCCATCACTGTTGAAGGTGCAAATATCTTGACCCGTAATATGATTATTTACGGTCAAGGTGCCATTCGCTGCCATCCATTTGTACTGACTGAATTGGGTGCCTGCGCAATCGAAGATCGTGAAGAAGCGCTAGCGGTATTTGATAAAGCATTAATGGGCCACATCGGCTTTACTATGTCTAACCTTGTACGTACTAAGTGGATGAGCTTTACCGGAGCCCGTTTTGCAACTACACCATTTAAAGACGAAACAGCTGAGTTTTACCGTACTGCGTCGCGCTTTAGTGCGTCACTTGCATTGATGTCTGACATTAGCATGGCTGTATTTGGTGGCTCACTAAAACGTAAAGAGCGTATTTCCGCTCGTTTAGGTGATTTGCTTAGTTACCTTTATTTAGTGTCTGCAACGCTGAAACGTTATAACGATGAAGGCCGTAAAAAAGAAGATTTACCGCTTGTACAATGGAGCTGTCAAGATCACCTTTACCACTGCCAACGTGCACTTGCTGATTTAATTAACAATATGCCATCAGCTCCGCTTCGTGCAGCACTTAAGTTGATGTTGTTCCCGTTCGGTCGTCCAGTTCGTAAACCGACTGATAAACTTGAGCATAAATTAGCACAAATTTTACAAGTACCTAGCGAAACACGTAACCGTTTAGCAAGCTACGTATACTTAACAAATGAACCACTTAACTTAGTTGGTCGTCAAGAGCAAACGCTTAAAGACGTGCTAGCTGTTGAACCTTTATTTGATAAGGTATGTCGTGAAAAAGGCGTTAAACTGCCTTTCTTCCAGCTTGATAAAGTTGCTCAGATGGGACTTGAAGCGGGTATTTTAACGCAAGCAGAGGCTGATCAGCTAGCAAGCGTTGAAAAAGCACGTTTAGATGTTATTAACGTTGACGACTTTGACCCTGCAGATTTATTAGCAGGCAAAGCTGCACGTAATAACACGGCAAAAAAGGCGAATGCTGCTTAACATATTAAGTTAACACAGCCAACAGCCCGCCTGTTGTGATCATCCAAACCAGCGCATAATGCGCTGGTTTTTTTTGTGCTATATATAATTGTAATGTACCCCAGCCAACACTCAGGCTCAGTAATAGCCACTCTATTTGAGCGACAAACAACAGATAGCTGCTAAGTGTTATCAAAAAGAACAAGCAACTTGGCATAAATTGGCTGATAAAAAACAGCCGCGATTGGTTATTTGCTTGAAAAAATAGCTGGTACTTATCATGTAGCTTGCCACAATCAAATTGCAGTGAGCTGGTAAACAACACCATAAAAGCGGCGGCTATCACACTAAATATAGCCTCTAAATCAGCACGCTCATTGAGCAAAGTAGTGATTGCCATAAATACACACAACAATAAAGCCACTCGCCATACTAGTACCCTGCTATGTTGCATAAAAAAGCTCAGCCAAAAAGTAGATAATGCATTGACCGATAACCGGTCGCTCAGCGAAAATGCTGGCAACAACATGCTCAGCGCAAATAATATAATAAAGCCACAGTGATAGGCTAACGGCGCTATATTAATCGGTAGCAAGACTAAAATAGCAGTAAATACTAAGCCATATATTAATGCTCTTGGCTTGTACAAACACAGTACACCGAGGCTAAACTGCTGTAACATAAACAGCACAAAATGGGGTGCTCGTAGCCACTGTGAATAGTTTAAATCCAGCGCAATTACAGCACTTGCTAGCAACCAGCCATTGCTTAAAAGCAATAGTTTTATATCCATTAACTTAAGCCAGTTTGACCTTACAATAGTGCGTTGAAAGAGCCGCTGCTGACTATTTTGAATGGCTGATTTCATTGCACTGAGCATCACGCTTTGCAGTAATAGATACAGCCACGCCATTTGAGCGCCATATTGCGGCGCATCTATGCTGTCGATGATTTTGCCCAGACCTAAAAATAACAGCAAAATCATTCCAAGCATGGCTGAGCCAAGTACCACTAAAAATAATAAGCCGAAGTTTTTAAGTTGCTGTAGTAGTTGTGCCAGCTCAATTTTATAGGCCTGATAACGATACTGCATAAATGAGCGATATTGTGCAATCTCAAGCTTAATACCTAGCTTGCTCATAAGGGGACACACTCAAAGCCATGCTCGATAAACGGCGCCGGCTCATGGCAAGTGATAATGATTTGCCCATGCGCTTTATCTGCTAAATAATTATCTAGTAAACCAAGTAAATATATAATGCTGGCTTGATCAAGTGCCGCACTGGGCTCATCTAGTAACAAATACGGCGCACCGCGCATTAACGCTAAAATTAATTGGCACTTTTTTTGATTACCCGATGACAACGCATCAAAACGAGTCGCTAAAAAATCTGAAAAATTAAAGCCGCTGATAAGCGCTGTCGGCCAATCGCAGCCTAAACTGCTAACCGTTAAATTGATAATTTGTTTCGCGGTTAAAAACTCAGGCAGCGCGATGCGATCACTGGCAATTGCTACCTGTTTATAAGGCTCAGACAACACCTTGCCTGCAAATAATATCTGTCCACTTTGTGGTTGCTCAAGTCCAGCAAGCATCATTAGCAGCGTGGTTTTACCTTGACCGTTCGGCGCTTCAATACATACCCTCGGTGCTGTAAAGCTGATGCGATAATCTTTATATAGGATGTTTTGGGCAAATTGCTTGTGTAAACCACTAACTTCAATCATCACTTTCCTTTTATATGAGAGAGCCTTTTATATGAGTGAGTATTATAACGTAGGCTGTATTTTTAACGATACAGGCTTTGTAACACTTTGTTGCAGTTAAAATCAGCTAAAAACTTGCGTTAAAATAGGGTTAGGGCAACACTAAAACCGGTAAAAATATGATTAGATAACAATAAACCAAGGAATGTACTATGAACAAAAAATTGCAATTTGCCGCACTCGCCTGTGCAATCAGTATTGCCTTGAGCGGTTGTAGCCAATCAACCTCAACAACAGCCGTCACCACAGTACAGTCGCAGCAAACTCAGCAAGTTAGCACCTATAATGCTAAAACCTTCTTTGATACGACCGCAATTATGGGCAGTAGCTTTTCACCCAATGGCGATAAAGTACTGGTAAGCTCTGATGAAAGTGGTATTTACAGCTTGTATGAAGTAGATGCAAAAACAGGCAACAAAACCCGCTTAACCAATTTTCAGGATAGCACCTACCCTGTCCGTTACTTCCCAAATGATGAAAGGGTCCTCTTTACCAAAGATTCTGGCGGCAATGAGCGCTTTCACGTCTACGTCCGTGAACTTGACGGGTCAATAACAGATTTAACCCCCGGCGATGAAACCCGCGCAAGCTTTGCAGGATTTACAGAAGATAGCAGCGAGTTTTTTATTACTAGTAACCAGCGCGATGCTAAATTTATGGACTTATACCGCGTTGATAGTAAAACCTATAAAATCACCCCTGTTTATCAAAATACGCTTGGTTTAGATGTCGGAGCAATCAGCCCCGATGGCCGCTATATCGCACTATCTAAAAATAACACCAATAAAGACAGCGACACATTTATTCTCGATACCTATAAAAAGACCCTCAAACCACAGCTAATTTCAAAACACAATACACCAGCTCAATACACGCCTGAAACCTTCTCTGTTGATAGTAAATACTTATACTACTCAACGGATGCTAAAGGCGAGTTTTCACAAGTGTGGCGTTATGAGTTGGCCTCAGAGGAGCATAGCCCTGTATTAAAATATAATTGGGATGTCAGCTTCATTTATTTTTCTAAATCAGGGCGTTATCAAGTCAGCGGTGTCAATGCCGATGCCAGCACTAAAGTCACGGTGATTGATACCCAGTCAGACAAAGAGATTGCGATGCCTCAGTTACCCGCAGGTAACTTACGTGGTGTTAACTTTTCTGCAGATGAAAAAAGCATGGCGTTTTACTTAAATTCAGATACCTCGCCAAGTAACCTGTTTGTCTGGCAAGTGGGTAGTGATAAGGCACAGCAATTAAGTAATACTTTAAGCAAAGAGATAGATCAAAATGATTTAGTTGAAAGTACCATAGTGCGCTTTAAAAGCTTTGACGGTTTAGAGATACCCGGCGTACTTTATAAACCCAAGCAAGCCAGTAGCAATAATAAAGTGCCAGCGCTAATTTGGGTGCACGGTGGCCCAGGTGGCCAAAGCCGCACTGGTTACAGTGCAATGCAACAACATTTAGTCAATCATGGCTATGCTATTTTTGCGGTTAATAACCGTGGCAGTTCAGGCTATGGTAAAACCTTTTTTCATTTAGATGATAAAAAACACGGCACCGACGACTTACAAGACATTGTTTACGGTAAAAAACACTTACAAAGTTTAGATTGGGTCGATGCAGAAAAAATCGGTATCATAGGTGGCAGCTACGGTGGCTTCATGACCGCAGCAGCGCTTGCTTTTGAGCCTGAAGAATTCAAAGTGGGCATTAATATTTTTGGTGTCACCAACTGGGTAAGAACGCTCAACTCAATTCCACCGTGGTGGGAAAGCTTTAAAAAAGCGTTGTACGATGAAATGGGCGACCCTGCAACGGACGGCGAGCGTCATCGTGCAATCTCACCGCTATTCCATGCTAAGAATATCACCAAACCATTAATGGTTATTCAAGGCGCCAACGATCCGCGCGTATTACAGATAGAAAGTGATGAGTTAGTTGCCGCAGTGAAAGCCAATGGCGTACCGGTCGAATATGTATTATTTGACGATGAAGGTCATGGTTTTAGCAAAAAAGAAAACCGTATCAGTGCCTCCAACGCGTATCTAAACTTTTTAGATACCTACTTAAAAGAACGCTTTGGCCCACAAGGCTAATATATTAAAGCTGACTAGAAGTTTAATTATAAGCCTGTAATTCTGATCAAGATTGCAGGTTTTTTTATGTTCTTTGTCAAGTTCAGATAAGATAGCTGATAGCTGATAGCTGATAGCTGATAGCTGATAGCTGATA
>NZ_JACJEZ010000031.1:0-57118 GCF_014164365.1 Pseudoalteromonas sp. SG43-6 | reverse complement strand
GGTTTATGCTCCGGTTTAGGCTCCGGTTTATGCTCCGGTTTAGGCTCTGGTTTAGGCTCGGTCTTTTCTTTATTTTCAGTGCTTACCGAGGAGCTAATCAGGTCATTTTTTTCAATATACTGTGGCCCTAACGAAATCTCTATTCCTAATTTAGCACTAGCTTGCGTACTATTTTGCAAGGCAATGGATGGCGAATAAAAAATTAAAAAAAATATAATTAAATGTACTAAAGCTGCAAGTAAAATTGCACCAGACCAAGCCCATACACCTAACTTTAAAGCTGTATCTTTCATTGCTGCGCCTGCTCAGTCAATAATTGTAATTTTTTGACACCTATACTATATAAGCCATGTGTAAAGCTTACTAGATGATTTCCAACAAGATCTGCATCAGCTTTTATAGTGATCACAGTGTTAGGACTACGCTTAATAATATCTGTAATCTTGGCAAGTAAATCCGGCTCTGATAACGGCTGATTATCTAGAGCAAAATGACCTTTCTTATTCATTAACACAACAATTGTCTCTGCATCTTTTGCTGTTTCACTACTCGAAGTGGGAGGAGTAATATCAAATGGCTCTGTTGCGCTTAAACTGCCTGCGATCATAAAAAAAATAAGTAATAAAAAGACTAAATTAATTAGCGGTAAAATACGTTCTTCTGTTTGATCAGGTCGTCGCTCAGGGAAATGCATTAATGTAACTCCAAAGGCATATTGGCGCTTATCTCAGTTTGATTATTTACCTGCCATGTTGGGTCTTGAACTAGCTGTAGAGGCGCTATTCTTTGCTCACTTAATACATCTAAAATGTCGATCAATGCCTGCACCGGAGTGTCACCTAAAGGTTGTAGAATTATTGCTTGTTCACTCGGCTTTACTTTGGCTTTCTTTAACAAACTACTTAGCGCAATTTCGTTGTTGTTAAGTAACAATTTATCGGTGGCAACTTGCACTAAAAACGGGGGTAAATCTGTTTTTAAAGACCCCCCTGTATTACTGCTACTATTTACTTCAACGCTATGCCATTTTGTAAAGCTCGAAGCTAACATAAAAAATATGAGCAAAATAAATACCACGTCAATTAGCGGCGTCAGGCTCACCAACGTTTTTCGTTTTGCTTGTTTAGCTGATAGTGTTGGAAATTGATTATACGCTTTTTGCATGCTCAGCCTGCATCGTGTTGACCTGCGAAAACACTACACTCTTTTGCTGTGCGTTGCCCTGATATAAAGCTTCACATCCCTGCTGCGACAAGTCAGTAATAAATACTTGTGTTAATAAGTTGTCCATTTCGTGGGCTAAGTGGTCTACTTGACGCTCTAAATAATTTAATAATGCCACCACAGGTATAGCCACACATAACCCCACAGCCGTTGTTAGTAGCGCCTCCCAAATACCACCAGATAAAATAGCAGGGTTCACTTTATTACCTGCATCTTCTAGTTGCTGAAACGCAGAAATCATACCCAACACAGTACCTAATAGACCAAGCAATGGCGACAAAGAAGCAATCACTTCTAATGGACGAAAGCCACGTCTTAAGCGAAACAGCGTATCACTACCAAACCTAAGAACGTCTTCACGTACCGCAGGCTCGGCAACATTGTGTGTAATTCCCCTAAACGCACGCGCCATTGCAAGAGTTATTGGGTTTGGATGTCTATTAGCTAAATTAAGTGCATCTTCACATTTTCCTTGCTGCCATAAAACAAGTACACGCTTTGCGAATTGCCGTTGCCAAATATGTGCTTTTTGAAACTGTATAAGCTTTATTAAAACAATGGTTAATGCGATTACCGACATCAACAACAGTATGTATACGACTGCGCCCCCTGTGTTTAAAAGCTCTATAGTCGTTTTGTACCAAGAGGGTGCGCTCATAACTTCAACATCAGCTATTTTATTTTCTCCCACATCTTTTGTTATATCAGCTAAAGCTGAATCAAACTCTAAAGGTGCAGCCTCACTGACACTAGTTTCATTATTAATTGCGGAAATAACTTGGCTATTATCTACACTGGCTGACTCCTGAGATGAACAGGTAAATGGAAATATAAATAGTACAAATATGATCAAAAAGAATTTTAATTTCATCAACTGCCTCAACTTTTAATTTTATCAATTTTTTATTTACCTACCGCTAGGCAAGCAAGAATGATTACAACTACTTAACTACCGATATTTAATTCGAGATTGGCTGATAACTTTCGCGCTGCAAAAATTGCGAGTGCAGCACTACTAATTAGCAACAAGTCAATTGTTGCAACTGGCCAGTAAGCATCTGTAAATAAAGTTTTAATTATGTGGTCTCCGGTGGTGAGCCAGTTCAATAAAACCGCTGCAATGGCAATAAAAGCTACTGCCCAGCATTGCTCAGTCCATGCCTTGATATAACCACTGCGCTTATTTATGAGCACTCTGATCACGCCATGAAATAAACAACACATCCACACACTAAAAAACACATATACTTCAAGGTCACGGACTAAAACACCTGCAAATTGCACTGAGTTATTAAATAGTCGATTAGCTACTAAAAAAGCCCCCGTTGCGATAATAATGCCCATAACTGCGCTCAGGTTATGTACATTCATAAAAGAGATGCTAAAACGTGTGCCGTCATGTTTTTGATTGCGTGCCTGTGTCCAATGTAATAGTCCAGTGGCTATCAAAACACATCCCCCAAGCCCTGCAACAAAGTAAAACCAGCGTAATGGCCAATGATCAAACTGCACATAATGCATACCCGCTAAAAAATTAAACACATTAGTAACGGAAGACGACTCGAAGTGCTCGAGCTCTGCACCTGTTGCAACAGAGAACCGTCGGTTATCCATATTTTGTGCCACACTTTTGTCACCACTTAAGCGAAGCGCAATCACACCTTCTGCATCCGCAGGATTACTTACCCGCACCATATAAACAGCACCATGCCCCAGCTCTTCCTCAGTGGCAGTAATTAAAGGGTCTATAGATGTTATCGTTGCAAATTCGCCGGACGCTTTAGGGGTAACTCGCCCTTGTGACTCACCAATAAAACGCCGCCTTGCAGGCGAATTACCTGCGCCTTCTTTGGCTTTAGGAGCTTTACTTTTACTATCGATTTTTTGGCGTGAGCGCGTAATTTCCTTAGCTGGAGTTTTCTGAGTATGTACTGCTGCTTGAGGGTGCATTTGCTCATATACGGCATCGGGCGCTTTAGGAAAATAAATTAAGTGCGCAATCATTAATCCTGACAAAGTAATAACTAAGGTGAAAGGTAATAGTACAACGCCGGTTAGGTTATGCGCATCAAGGTTACCTCGGCTAAAGCTACGCCACACTCTAAAGGAAAAGAAATCAGTAAATAACCTACGATGTATCACTATTCCAGAGACTAAAAGGCACAACATGCCAATGCTTGCAACACCCACCAGCCAAGCACCAATATTGCCTTTGCGTAACGTAAGATTATGGTGAAATGGATAAATAAAGCGACTTGCACCTCGCGTATTCGATGCAGGAAGCTGCTCTAACGTCACAGGGTGAAAACTATTTCGCTTAGCTATATGTGACTCTTTAGTATCATAACCCAACGCTAAAAAGGGCTTGCGCTCAGAAGGTAGTACGATACTCCATGCCGTAGCTCCCTCAGAGAGAGTATTGAGTAGAGGAACAATATCGCGATCAACGGATAATTTAGGTGCTGTATCCATATTAATTCGCGTTTGCGGCATCATCCAGCGATCTATTTCTTTATCGAATACTGATAGCGTGCCGGTCCAAAAAATAGCAAACAGTAAACCACTTAACAGCAACCCAGCCCAAGTATGCAAGACACTCATGTTAAATCTAAACCCGGTTTTCATACCAACGCCCCAGCTAACCAAGCTGCAACAAAGGTTATACCCGTAAAGCCGATCACATTTACCCAGGTTAATAACGTATTTCCGCGAGAAAAAGCCCACATTAAAATAACCGGTAAGTAGATAAAGCCTGTCATACTTGCAACAACAACAGCATCAGTCCACACCATACCTAAATGAAAAAGTACTGCCCCCGTAATATTGACAAGCTGCGAGCTGCTAATATAACAAAGCAAGCAAATAACAATTGAATGCACCACCATACTGATACTATAAAGCCATTTATAAACAGCCATAGTGTGATTAACGCGATTATTTAGATCAGTTAACACTGAGCCTTTTACGACCATTTTTTTCACCTAAAAATAAAAATAACATTACGGTTTATTGGTTTTTTCCACTGTGTTATCAAAATAAAAGTACGATATAACTTTGTTGATATAGCCCAATAAACGTGGGCACCACACCAAAGAAAATGCGACTAAAGTCGCCGCCAAACTTAATATTAAAACCCATACCAACGCGCCAAAACTAAAGCCATCATTAAACACCGCTAAAATTAATGACAATGCCACCATAAAAATTCCAATAAAACGCTGTGCTCTGACCGTACCTTGATTTGGAAAGGGTCCACCAATAACAGTACGCCAATGCTGAGTTTGACTAATAGCCCAACAACTAAAACCAACATAGGCACAGACAAACGACGCGATTAATCCGATGTGCATCATAAAATTCTTCAAAACCTCTCTTGATAATGAGCTCGTAACTTTACGCTAGTCCAAAAAGCACTGGCAGCCGAGATTAGTAGCACCAAGTCTGTAGCCGCTACAGGCCAGTAAGTATCTGTAAACACTGTTTTAATAAGGCCATCCCCTGTTCCCACCCAGTTTAAAATAACGGCAAAAACAGCAACAACAGCAATAAATCCACATTGCTGTGTCCAAGCCCTTAAGTATCCATATGATCTATCTTGTAAAACACTTAGCAAAGCATGCAACAAGCTAAGTAACCAAACGCTGAAAAATGCATATATTTCAGCTTTATCTCCCATAACAGCATCCAAATATGGGGATATATCCCTTACTCTGTTAGTAAGTAAAAACACACCTGTTGCAGCAATAATGCCGGTTATAACCGCAATATTATGTGCATTCATTAGAGCGACATTGAGAGGAGGGTTTAGGTTATTTTTATTACTCGCGGTGGTCCAATGCACTAAGCCCGTAGCAATTAATAAACAGCTACCTAAACCAGCAAAAAAATACAACCAACGAAGTGGCCAATGATCAAATTGGATATAGTGCATGCCACTTATAAAGTTCCAAATGCCAACAGCTTGCGAGCCAGTAAATGACCCTTTTGGCTCTCCTGTCATAGTATTAAAACGCTTATGATCATTACTTTTTGTAACCGAATCATCGCTATGTCTTCTAAACACAACAGAGCTATTAGTATCACCAGGATGATTTACTCGTACTAAATAAACACCTCCTTTACCCCAATCTGATTCAGCCTCTGAAATCATCTGTTCAATGGAGGCAAAATGGCCTTTTTCTCCGCTGGCAGACTCACGAATATGACCTAGCACCTTTGCTGAAAATAAACGCTGAGCATCTTTTTCATTCGCGACCTTATTACTATTCTCAACACTAATAGCTTGCTGATAAACGCGACTAATTAATTGAGGAAAATAGACTTGTTGTACAATAATCAACCCTGACAAAGTTATAACAAGAGTAAATGGTAGTAACACAACACCAGTTAAATTGTGCAGATCTAAATTAGCTCTGCTGAACTTACGAAATAAACGTAAAGAAAAAAAATCGGTAAATATTCGCCGATGAATAACAATGCCTGAAACTAACAGACAGAGCATTGCAATACTTGCAACCCCTACCAGCCATGCACCTAAATCATCTTTACGCAGCGTCAAGTTATGATGAAAAGGGTAAATAAAACTACTAGCATTAGGTCTATTCGCTTTTGTTAATGGTGCAAGCGTAACTGGATGAAAATACTCCCGAACATGGCGACGAGGCTTTTTATATGAAGCCGCTTTGATTACATATGGTATACGCTCACGCGGTAACACAATTGTCCAGTAAGCAGCTCCATTTTGCTGCTCACTCAATGGCTGAATAATATCTTTATCTACCGATAACGAAGATGTCACTTTCATTAAGTTAATGCGAGTATCTGGCATCATCCAGCGGTCTATTTCTTTGTCAAATACAGACAAAGTGCCAGTCCAAAATATTGCAAAAATAAGCCCACTTAAAATCAGCCCCACCCATGTATGAACAGGACCCATTCTTACTCGTATGTTAAGCTTTGCGTTTACTGCTTTTCTACTCATGCGCAAGACCAATTAATCAACCAGTCTCTAAACCATGTCGTTGTTAATGTGCAAGTAACGTCACATGGCATATTCAATAAAAAAGATGGAGTGTTTAAAAAGCTTACAGCCATAATCATTTTTCCAACTCGCTATAAGCCGTAATCAAAACAACACTTTCATGTTCATGAAGTAACTACGTCCACGCTCTGAAAACCTAAAAGCGCCAGTGTCTTCACGTACTTTAAAACGCTTTGCATCTGTAAAATTATCAATTGTGAAATTTAGACTAAGCCACTTATTAACGTCATAACTCAATCCAATATCTAAAGTCGCTAAATCTTTTTCACTTTTATCAACCGAGTTACGATCAAAATCAACTCGGGTAATTTGCCCTTCATAATTCGCTCTTATGTAACTAGATAACTTATCGGTTGGATAATAATTAAGGACAACGGAACCGGTGTGATCAGGAACACCAACTAACGAATTACCATCTAATTGCGCCAGAGTATCGCCAAAAGGGCGCGCGCCTGCAGGTGTATTAATAACAACATTACTGGCATCTATGGAAGAATCGGTATAGGTATAGTTAATTTTCAGCGCCAACTTTTCAGCTATATCCCAATTTCCCTCTAACTCAATACCTTGAATTGTTGCTCCATCAGCATTAAGCCACGTAGCCCAAGCTGGACATTCCTGCGAACCGACACTCCCAGAGTCGCAATACGCTGCAATAACGCCGTCATTGCCATCACTAAAGTAGTAAGATTGCGTGCTGAGTATTTTATTGGTGAAATCGTTGTAGAAAAAAGTTGTGCCAAAACTCAGGTTTTTATTGTTGTTATACATAGCACTAACCTCATAGTTGGTGCTTTTTTCTGGTTTTAAGTTTGGATTACCCATGATCACAAATTGATCATTACCGCCGCCGCGTGATGAGCCCGTAGTTTCATCAATTTGAGTGATTTTTGGACTTTTATAGCCCGTTGCAATACCGCCTTTAAAAGTTAAGTTTTCACTATAATTAAAAACAAAATAAGCACGTGGGGAAGTATGTTTGCCAAAAAATTCATTGTCAGTTAATCGAGCGCCTAACGTTAAATATAACTTTTGGCTAATAAGCTCCCACTCATCTTCAGTAAAAATAGCCCAATCAGTGACCTTTCTTGTGCCAAAACTACCTGAATGACCTCCGCCCAAATCACTATTGGCTTGTTCATCGTTAGTCCACTGCAAACCCGTAGTTATAAGGTGACGACCAAAACCGGTTAAAAAGCGCGCATCGGCAACTTTATTTTCCGAACTTGTGGTAAATTCGTAAGTTTTTGGATAACGATATCTTTCATAACTTTCTTGGTAATATTTGACTTCTAAATCACCCAGCTCAAAACGCTTATTGTAGGTTATACCCCAAGAGTCTCGTGTCCACTCTCGATCAACAGCGGACCGACTTGTTTGTTTTAACACGCCACCAGGATTGCTGGTATAACGCTGCTTTGAGGTTGAAAAATCAAATGTTAAATCGGTATCTTGATTGGCTATAAGGTTTAACTTACCGCCTAAAGTACGCTTTTGAGATTCTTGGTAACCGCCTAAATATTTATCCTCATCTTGCAGTATTTCACTACCCCATAAAGAAACACCCATAGTGTTTTTAATAATCGGCCCAGATAAGTAAAAATCCGCTTGGCGTTTATTCGACATCACACCACTATCAGGCGCTTGAAAGCCATACCCTACGCTGCCGCCCCATTTTTCAGGCGTTTTTTTGGTAATAATATTAATTACCCCACCCATAGCATCACTACCATATAGCGAGCTCATGGGCCCGCGAACAACCTCAACACGGTCAATAACTGATACCGGTGGTATGAAACTGCTATCTAGATCTTCATTATTTAATTCTCTTGGGTTAGCTGTTTCTGAGCGAACGCGTTTTCCGTCAACCAATACCAATGTGTACCCTTTAGGCATGCCCCTAATTGATATACCACTATTAGCACCTGAGCCAACAACGTTAACACCTGGCACTTCATTAGTAATATCTTGTAAAGAACTAAACGGGCGCTTTTCCAGAGTATCATTTGAAAGCACGCTAATACTTGCCGGTGAATTTTTGATTTCTTGAGAATATCCTGCAGCAGTCGTTACCGTTATTGGCCCTAAAGACAACGGCTGACTGTTAGTTTTGGCCTTTACTTTCTCTAACGTTACCGCATTTGTAGTGACAAACCGGTAACGTATATTAGTGCCAGACAATAAAACATTAAGCGCTTGAGCTGGGGTCAAATCACCTTTAACTTCAGCAGACATATACTGTGCTGTCGGTATCCCCGTGTATAAAACCTGAACGTTAGTAATAGCAGAAAAATCAGTAATAGCCTTTGACAATACTTTAGCTTCAAGATCAAATTGATAGCGTGCTGCGTGCTGGTGAGCAGTATTTTCAACTTGCGGTTTAACTGCAGTATTAGCCTGCAGTGAATGACTGGCTATGAACGCCAAGGTTAGTATTGAAAACAACCCAATACGTTTATTAACACGAAAATCCATTAAGCGCCCTTTAGTAAAAGTAATACGAATAATTTACACCTACAATTAAGACGTATCTCACTCACACTTTCCCCCAGTGCGGTTAAAAAAAATTATGCAGCTATTACAGCCAGAAAGAATTTAACTAGGGTGTGCGCTATTTGAAAGGTAAGAAAGAGGAGAAAAACTAACGCTTATTTAACCTGATCTTTAGTCAAGTTATTCACTCACACATTAATTTATTGTATTAATATTCGTTTTACTCTCAAGCCGGAGATAAATTTATTATTCGAAGCTCAGGTTCTTTAGTGCAACATGACTAAATAATCAGTTAGGCGAGTTTGTTTTAACGCTAAGGTTTCAGTGATCATTTCCAACGCAGCATCGGGGTCATTAATAGAAAACACACCACTAATCTGCAAATTATTAACTGAATCATCAGTAATAATTATTTTCCCTTTACGATAACGATTCAGTTTAGCAACAACCTCACTAAGCGCAGCGCTATAAAAAACAAGCTGCCCACGCTGCCAAGCATTAACCACTGCTGCATCAAATTCACTAACGGCGCCAATGCCCGTTGAAAAAAGCTTAGCTTGTTGATTTGCAGATAAGTTTTTCCTAAGTTTTCTAGCTTGATTCGACGTCAGTGCAACGCTTCCTTCAAACAGACTGACAGTGGCTGAGTCGCTATACAAACTAACATTAAATTGAGTGCCAGTAACAGTGACCGTCCCTTGTGTTGTATTTACCACAAAAGGGCGTTCACTATTTTTAGCAACATTAAATCTAGCCTCGCCTTGAAGCAATACCACTTCCCGTAACTGTTTGGTATAATTAACTTTAATTGCGCTATTAGTATTAAGGATAATTTCGCTATTATCATCCAGTTGCACAACTTTTTGCTCACCAACGTTACTGTAATAGTCACTTTGTAAGCGCAGCGGCCAGTTTTGTTGCCAACCAACACCTGCTATAGCAACAAAAAGCGCAACACTTGCAACGGCTGCATAAAATGGCCGTGATACACGCTTAATGAAGGTTTTTTGAACGGTTGGCTCTAATATTAAATCGTTTTCAGATAGTTCCGAGTGCGTCAGTACATCCCATAACGAACTCATATCATCGTATGCTACCCGATGTAAAGGGTCTGCAAGTAGCCAAGTATTGAACTGTGCTTTTAACTGACAGCCTTGTGATTCTTGAAGATCACTGTCGTGCATGCGGGCATGCCATACTGAAGCTTGCTCTAAGATAGCCTCCGGTATCTCAGCTGTATACTTACTTGCCATCTCAACCATACTGATTAAGCCTTACAAAAATACAACTTAACAAAAAGCAAATACCAATCAGAAAGTTTATTATAAAAATAACTTTTACTTGGTTGACCAACTTGATAAATGCGTAGTTAAAAATCGTTAAAATGGGTGAATAAATAAAAAAACTCAAACCTGTCGCCCCGCCTCTCGCAAGCATTGACGACAATGAACCATAGCTTTTGCAATGTGCTTTTCAACCGTTTTAATACTGATACCCAATATCTGCGATATTTCTCGCATTGTTAGTCCTTGCCTGCGATACAGTATAAATACTTCTCGGCATTTGTCTGGTAATTCGGCTATGGCCTGCTCTAATACAGCCAGTTGTTGTTTAGAAATTAATACATCAGTATGTGTAGGGGAAGGGCAAGCCACTTGCTCACATTGCCTTTGCTCTTGAGGCGACACTATTTGCGCTTGCCACTGCTGGGCTGTTTGTTGTTGACGAAATTGATCTACCAGCAGATTACTAGCCATGCGATATAAGTAAGCTTTTGGGTTACTGGGTAACTCAATATGCGTATTAACAGCACGTAGCCATGTTTCCTGAACGACTTCCTCTGCAACGTCAACAGAACCCGCACGCAAGCGAATGTGTTTTACAAGCTCACCATAATAAGTCTCAACGGCTTGTGCTAAGGTTTGAAAAGGAAATGAAGCCAAGGTCTACTACTCACCTTAAATGCAATGTTTCGTCAATAAACGCTAATAATAACTTTTTGCATTAGCAGATGTAAAGAACTCCAGCAATTAAAGGCCATACATAAGCAACAGTAGCTTACCCACTTATGCTTATGTATTTAACTATTTTGGCATTACTTACCTTTGCCTCGCCAGCCGCTCCATGCATCATCTATATCATCGGCTTTATTTCTGTTCTTTTTCTTACCAGTACCTTCAGGCTTGGCCATTGGCTTGTCATTTTTAAGCGCCTCGGCGGCATCAAGGTTGGCTTGGTTTACGGCAAAGCCTGTTACTTCTTCACGCTCTAGGCGTAGTTTGTTTTTCTTTTCGATAATTTTAAAGTGATGAAAGTCTTCATAATCAATCAGTGATAACGCTAAACCTACTTCACCAGCACGGCCACTTCGGCCAATGCGGTGCATGTAATCAGCAGGGCTACGCGGTAAGTTAAAGTTAATCACTACTGGCAGTTTGGCAATATCTAAACCACGGGCGGCAATATCCGTGGCTATTAGTACTTCTATTTCGCCATCTTTAAACTTTTCGATTACCCGAGTACGTTCACTTTGGCCTTTATCGCCATGGAATACTTGCGCGTTAACGCCACGTTTTTCGAGCTTACTGGCTAAGTGCTCACAATCTTTTTTAGCGTTTACAAAAATCAGTGCTTGGCGCCATTGCTGCTGTTTAATTAAATGCGCTAAAACCGTAGTTTTCTCGCCTTTATTAACCGTAAATACGCGCTGTACTAAGGTGCTTTCGTCTTTATTTTGAACTTGTATTTCAACCGGATTAGTTAACAGCTCTTGGGTTAATTGCTTAACTTGCTCTGGGAAAGTCGCAGAAAACAACATGGTTTGCTTTTTAGCAGGCATAAGCGCTAATAAACTAGCCAACTCTTCGGTAAAGCCTAAGCTTAATAAGCGATCGGCTTCATCAAGCACTAAGGTGCTGACTCTATCGAGCTTAATCGCATTACTTGAAATCAAATCAAGTAACCGCCCAGGGGTTGCCACGATAATATCGGCGCCGCCACGTAATGCCTGCATTTGCGTATTAACCGACACCCCACCAAACACCGCAACGGTTTTTATTGCGCCATTAAAATTTGCAGAATACGACTTAACACTATCAGCCACCTGCACTGCCAGCTCTCGCGTTGGCACTAAAATCAGCCCTGTTACAAAATTACCTTTGCTAGCAGCTTTTTTAGCACCTTGCTCTAAAAAGAGTTTTTGTAATATAGGCAATGCAAACGTTGCTGTTTTACCTGAGCCGGTATTCGCCCCTGCAATTAAGTCACTGCCCGCCAAAATACTTGGAATTGCTTTTGCCTGAATCGGCGTAGGCTGGGTGTATTCAAGATCAGACAATCGAGCAATTAGCTCTGGGATAAGGCCAAGTTCGTTGAAATTACTAGGATTTGCGGCTGAGGTCATAAAAGGTGCGGGCTCATTACTAAAAATAGCCTGCAATTTTAGCGTATTTATTGCCCGTTAAGTAGAGATTAGTGATTTAAATGTAGTTTAGGTAACAGCTGAGCGCTTCGAGCTACAAATTACGAGCAGGTTTGTGATTTTTGTAAACTCGGATTTATCCCGCGCTTTTATTATTATGTTTAGAATAATCTTTTTAAACAAAGTATTTGGCTATGTTCCCAAGCTTTGTTGCAAAATAAAATCTGTAAGCCAGTAATTTGAAATTCCAGCCCCTTTAGAGCGGAGCTGGATTAAGTTTATTGATCTTTATTTATGTTAACTCCAGCGAATATCATGCTTACTTTTGGGCTTTGCTAATAGGGCGCAACACGACAATGGCCATTCCGAATAATAAGGTAGCAAGAATTACCATTCCTATTGCTCCAAAACTGTAAGCAAACCCTGCGATTCCAGACCAAATAGCGACACCAATATGCATCATGGTGATTCCCATAGACATTAATACGCCACGATGAGTTACCGATAATTCAGCGATATAGCTTTGTAAGGCCGGCGATCCGATCCCACCTGCCATCGACCAAAACGCTAACAACAAAAGCAGAATAGCCCAATGCTCTGTGGGATAAGAATAAAACCCGACACTAACAAGCAAACATACAATCAAAGCAACTCTCATTATTTGACGTCCATTGCCAAAACGCTGCATCAAACGGGGCATCAACATATTGCCAATCACACTTATTACCCCCAAAATGGCATATAAGCTCCCCACTAACCACATTGATACATTTAAGCTGTCACGTAAGTGCTGGCCAATAAGATTAAACAAACCAATACCGCCACCGAGACCAAAGCACATAGCAAGCAAGGCGCCTGCCGCACCTGGAATCGCCCATATTTTAACAGGTTGCTCTTTACTTATGTTTTGTGGACTCACCTTTTCAACTGGTAATTTGTTAGCAGCTAGTATTCCAAGTAAAGCAGCTACACACCAAGCACAAACTCCAAGAACGATAAATGCAGCGCGCCAAGAAAGCCATTCAGCTAAAATAGCTCCCACTGCAGGGCTCGCTATCATACCCAGAGTAAGGCCAGCTTGAACCCAAGCAATCCGTTTTACAGCATCTGCACCTGAAGAATCAGCGGCAATTGCAAAGGCAATAGGTAGCATACCTGCACTGGCAAGCCCTGTAAGTACTCGGGTCGTTAATCCCCATTCAAATGTATCTACTAATCCGGTCGCAATCGACGCAGCACCAAATAGCAATGCCGCAGGTAATAGCACCCACAAACGACCATGGCGATCAGATAATGCTCCCAATACAGGTGCAACCATTGCCAAAGCCACACTGTAAGCTGTAATAAATAAAGTGACCCGCTCTGGCTCAACTCCTAAATCGTTACCGATTGGAATCAAGATTGGCCCTAGCATCAGTTCATCCGCGCCCACTAAAAAAGCAATAAAGAATAATAATATTTTTAATAACATAGCATTTAACCTTTCACTACTTCTGCATATTGGGTATTAATAATAGATTGAATGTCCACTATTCGGTCTGGCCAATCAGCAACAAAGCTCTGCTCGTGTGAAACGATAATCACTGTTCCAGTGTATTCCATCAAGGCTTGTTTAAGTGCAGCTTTTACTTCCATATCTAAATGTGTTGTCGGTTCATCAAGCACTAATAAATTAGTCGGTTTTAATGCTAAACAACATAGCTTTACTTTAGTTTGCTCACCACCACTTAGCGATTCAATGGGCTGTATTGCTAATTTCCCCGCCACACCAAAACGCGCAAGCTGCTCTCTTGCGGTCTTATCATCCAACCCATCGCACACCGATTTGAGCAAATTTACCGGTGTCGCTTCAGGATAAGACCAATACAACTCTTGCTCAAAATAACCCAACTGCAAAACAGGTGATAATGCAATCACTCCCGATAATGGTGCTAATTCTCCGACTAAGGTTTTTAATAACGTTGATTTACCAATACCATTAAAACCTGTAATCACCACTTTTTCGCCACGCATAATAGTAAGAGAAATCGCTGGCAATAATGGCCTAGAGTAACCAATTACCAGATCCAATGTTTTAAGCATCTCTTGCGCATTAGAGGTTGAGCTTCTAAACATAAACGTTATTGGCTTATTTTGCTTAGGAGGCACCAGCCGTTCGATACGTGTTAGTTGTTTTTTGCGCCCATTAGCAATGCTGGCATTCACTCCAGCTCCATTTTTTGCAATGAACAGCTCCAACTTATCGATATGCTTTTTTTGAGCTTGGTATTGCTTAATATAAGCCGCATCATCATTGGCTTTCTGAGCCATAGACTTTGCCACATTACCTTTGTATTTTCGGATAGTTTGTCTATCTATATCGCATATATTAGTTGCGATACTATTCAAGAAGGCTTGATCGTGTGAAACCACCATAAACGCACCTTCAAACTCATTTAAGTACTCTGTTAGCCACTTAATATGTATAACATCTAAATAGTTAGTAGGCTCATCCAACAAAAGCACATCAGGTAAAAGTAATAATATCCTCGCCAACATCACCTTATGACGCTGTCCACCACTTAATTTAGCAAGTTGAGTCTGCATTCCAAATGCCGTGATCCCGAGCCCTTCAGCCATAGCATTAATTTTATTATCGATCACATAAAATGACTGACTTTCTAACTTTGTCTGGATCATTGCAGCTCGATTAAGCTGGCTTTGCTGAGTACTTTTTTTTGAGCAAGCATAAATATCTAACATTTGCGCTTCGAGTAAATACAGCTCAGAAAATGCTGTTCGCAAATAATCATATACCGAGAGCAAATCATTCATTTGAGCATGCTGATCAAGATAGCCAATTTTAATTGCAGGTTGCCAAATAATATCGCCCTCATCAGGTAATAACTCTGCTTGAAGCAGTTTAAGTAGGGTGCTTTTACCTACACCATTTGCACCGGTTACACCAACATGCTCACCAGCTAAAAGAGTAAACTCAGCATTTTGATATAAAGCTTTATCACCAATGTGGTAAGTAACACTTTTTAAATTTAATAAACTCATTGTTTTTACACCAAAAAAACGAGGGGCGGTATATGACATACCGGCCCCTCGTTTCAAGAATCATCGAAACTTTGTTTATGATTTTTTCTAACCATCAAAAACAAAAAAGGCCGACGATGAAGTTCATCGTCGGCCTTTTTCTGTAATGATCAGATACAACTACCCCTCCCTTATTTTAGAGGGATCACGTTATACCTGATGAAGATTCAGAAAACATCAAGCTCCGAGCAACACTTCATCGTGATAGTGCGCGGAGCAAAGCCTCCTGACAAAGTTCTTGAATAAGATGTAAAACATTACAGATAACTATAAAATTGAATAGTGCGGATTCTAGCTAAATATCTTTTTTCGGTCAATAGTTGAGCTGCGACGTATCCAAAGTATGCCTCTTTTACAACTGCCGGCTTTGGTTGATCCCGGTTCATTTTTGCTAATTTACTTTAAAATAAGACATACAAGCTCACACCAATGCTAGGCCTGTGTTTTTATCAATGGGGTATCTTGACTTTTTAAGAACTCAACGGCCTTTGCTTGATATTCTTTAATAAAAGATTCTGAGGTTAATTTTTCTACCGTTGATAAAGCAGACTTCGCATATCCAACAACTTTACTAAAAGAGCGAGGGTGCTCTTTTCGCATTTGTTGTGCTTCCTTAACACCAAGTTCAAAAAATGCTGTTATATCGATTTTATCACTTGAAGAAAAACCTCTGTTCTGGAAGTTGATCCCTTCAAGAGAGCCCTTTACACCCATAACATCATCCCAAAATGTTCCTCTGAGGCTTTCTGTATTACCGCTTGCTCTTTGTGTGTCCGACTCAAGTTTTCTCACCGCATCAACTATCCCTTTGAATTCATTGATCGACATATTACTAAAATCAAAGCCTTCAGGATTAAGCAGCGCACTATAGGGTGAGCTTTTTTGTGCTTCGCCAGTAAATGCAGCAATCGCTTCTGGTTCTGCCTCTACCTCTTTTTTAGCATCTGTCACTTGCTGCTGAGGAGCTATCGGCGCTTTGGGTTGATTTGTGGTAGTAAGACTTACCGCTTGATGAATATTAAAATTGATTGTCATAAAAGTTCCTTTTTTAGTTGTTCTGCATTCAAGTATTTCTGTATCGGCTGACTTACTTATTAGTTTAGGACTTATTTTGGGTACTTTACCTAAATCATTTTGCTAGACAGATATCGCCATATATACATTGTAGCCATGACGAAAAAAGCCTGTATTTCTGGCACGTTTATTAGCTACTCTGTAGGGATTAGTGGTTTTAAAAATGGCTTTGATGAAAATATTCGGCCCACTAGTTAGAACGAAGCGAAGTTGTTCATTGATTTAGCTAAATAAAAACCATAGCACGACGGCTAAAGTAACTCTATCTGACTTCAGGTTAGAGAAAAACGATAGAAACAGGCAGCGCAGCACATACTTTTGAGCTAATAGGTATTTACTAATTTATCTAAAAATAAATAGATCTTTTGGTTCATAGCATCATAGTCATGAGCAAGTAATACTTCTGGCTCCTCAACAAAGCGGTATTTTGCAGTTTCACTAAGATCATCATGCTCAATTAGCAAGGCTACAACCTCTTTAGTTAGCTCCATATGACATTGAAAACCAAATACTCGCTCATTATAAGCAACGATTTGCCTTGGGCAGCCCTCGCTATATGCGATGATCTTTGCATCAGGTGTCAGCCCCGGCATATCATTGTGCCAATGACCGACTTCTAACACTTTATCGAAGTGCTCAAACAAGGGGTGCACTAAACCTGCTGGTGTTAAAGTAATTGGAAATTTACCAATCTCACGCTCAGGACTATGTTCATAATGAGCACCTAATGCTTCACCAATCAACTGAGCCCCTAAACAAACGCCAAGTACAATTTTCCCAGCAGCAATCGCTTTTAAGATTAGGGCTTGCTCACCTTTTGCATCAAAATAAGGGCATTGTTCAATTGTTGTATTAGGACTTTGAGGGCCACCCATTACAATTAAAATATCAATATCTTTAATCGCATCTAACAGAGGGCTACCTTCATACACCTTAGAATAACTAATAGTATAACCCTGCATTCTAGCCCAAGTTTCGTATGCACCTGGCGCTTCAAAATACTCATGGATAATAAAGTGAATATGCATTTTTTTGCCTTTTAAATAACAGAGGCTCACGATGATATACTAAATCAGAGCTATGCGTTTTATACTAACAGACACAAAACATCGATAAACCGCCACCATGCAAGCTAACGAGCTAATCCAAAGTTATACTCATAAACAGCTAATAACAAAAACAATTCATATGCCTGCTGGTTACGTTGATGATTTTCACTCACACCCATGGCATCAAATAGTGTTCCCATTTAAAGGTTTACTACAATCAAGCATTGGTGGTAAAAGCATAATCGTGCCTCACAATGCAATGCTATACATACCCGCAAACACGTCTCATAAATCTGTAGCAGTCACGAATACTGAGTTTTTAGCCGTTTATCTTAATCCTGATGTATGGGTAGAGTATGCAAGTGAAGCTAAATCCTGCCTTGTAACTCCATTCATTAAACAGCTCATATTGCTCTTGTTTGAAAATGATATGAGCCAACAATCAGAATCCAATACTACTCATTTATTACTCGTGCTCAGAGATCAAACTGTCATGGCTAATAGTTATGACATCCCATTATTACTGCCAACCGATAAACGCCTGCTAGCAATTTTCAAACAACTCAAGCAACAACCTGATTTGTCATTCACGCTAAAAGAATGGGCTAAAAAAGTAGGGGCATCAGAACGCACTTTATCGAGAGTTTGCGCAAAAGAATTTAATCAATCTTTCTCATTGTGGCGGCAAAATATAAGACTCGTTTTATCTTTACAACTTTTGGATTCAAAGAGGTCGATTCAAGATATTGCATTAGAGTTAGGCTATACCTCTGATTCAGCTTACATTTACGCATTTAAGAAATTATTTAATCAGACCCCGAGTAAATATCGTCGCGATAGCTTAGCTCATAACTTAACGTTGAAAATTTAAAAAATCATTTAGAACTACTGGATGCATAATAGGACTTTTTATCGATAAAATATCGAAAAATTAAGTACCTGCTTGTATTACAGGTTTTTATTAAGCTGAGCTTCTAGCCGAATGCGTGTATCTTGTAAGTAATCTACATAAGGGTATGAGCCGTCTGCAATCGCTAAAGCAGATTCCACCTTTTCAAGAGCTTGGCGAGTATCACCTTGTATTTCATAGCCATAAGATAAAGCTGAAAGCGCATCGACTGATTTGGGGTGGTTTTTTATATTGTACTTAAACACCTCAATAGCACGGGTAAACTGCTTGCTGCCCGTTAAGTTATAACCGAGTGATCTAACAGCGCGATCTGGGGGCGATATCTGCTCACCCCATTGTTGAGATAAGTTTTGATAATAAGCATCAATAGACGCTACATCGTCAGTTAAAGCACTGATTGGCATTTGTTTAGGTAAAAATAAGTTGTGATAGGCATTAAATGCCCCAGCAACGGAAGTCAGGTTATGCGACACACCATCAAACGCATCACTAAAGAAGCGTAGCCCCTGCACTTTATGCGATTGTATAGCTTGCTGCAATTCATCGTACCTTTCGCGCATGATGCCGGCTTCTTCGCCAATATTGATGTAAACGTAACTGTTAAGCTCTTTCGTTTTAGCTATAAACGACTTTGTGCTTTTTACCGATGCGCCATAGTTCCACCAAACTGCAGGGCTATAAGCAATATGCGCTTGGAATAACTCAGATTTGGCCTGCAACGCATATAACGCAAATACACCACCCGCAGATGCGCCAGAAATCACTTTATAATTATGCGTACGATAATTCTTATTAACTAAAGGAATGAGCTCTTGTTCAAAGAACGCTAAAAACTTATCAGCACCGCCCCCTTCACCAACTGGGCCCTGTGGCTCCTTGTTCACGGTAGGATACATATCTCTAAGTCGATTAGTGTTTTCAATAGCGACAATAATAACCTCAGGCGCACGATTATCATTTTGTAAACGCTCAATAACAGCACTGGCAAGCGGTATATTACCCGCTCCATCTAAGCGATAAACAACAGGATATACCTTCTTTGGCTCAGCTTGGTAGCTCTTTGGTAACTGTACAACAACTGTGCGTTCTTCATTTAGAACAGCCGATTTAAATGTATGCGTGTGCACAGAGTAATCTGTACTTTGTTGTTTAGTGTTAGATTGTGCAAAGGTATTTTGTGAACTAAAAACAAAAAAGCTAAAAAAACACAGAGCGGTGATTAAGCGCATAACTAATCCCTTAGAGAATAATGAGTTATTTAAGCTAACAGAGTTTCAGGCACAAAAAAAGCGCATAAAGCGCTATTTATCGTCTTTAGTTTTATTTTCGAATATTTCGAATGTTGACATTGTTGCGAATATTTCGGATACTTACGTCATTGCACAATTTGTACTCGTCAATAGTAAGAGAGAAAAATGAACACAGCTACAAAATTACCCAGTGCTGAAGAAATAGCACTCGCTAAGCTTGGTAGCCAAGAGCTATCAGCTGTTATACAAGCCAATGGTGAGGCGCAAAGAATTAATGTGGTTGATAAGCTAGGTAAATCTCACGAAGTAACAATTCCTGCAAGCGCATTAAATATGATGATCGAAGTACTTACTCAATTAGGGCAAGGCAACTCCGTTAGCATTACCCCTATTCATGCAGAACTAACAACACAGGAAGGTGCTGATATGCTAAATATGTCACGCCCAACATTTATAAAACTACTTGATTCACAAGAAATCCCATTTACTCGCACGGGAAATCGTAGGAAAGTCGCTTTTGCCGATCTTATGCAATATAAACAGCGCTTAGAAGAGCAGCGTTTAGCATCACTTGCTGAATTATCAGCTTTAGACCAAGAAATGGATATGGGCTATTAATGTCATCCTATACAGTAATCTTAGATGCATGTGTTATGTACCCCGCTCCACTTCGTAGCTATTTGATGTATTTAGCCAATACAGGTTTATTCCGAGCTCGATGGACAGAGCAAATACATGATGAATGGACTCGTAACCTACTTAAGAACAACCCAAGTATTGAGCATAAAGCACTTGAAAGAATCAAAACGCTCATGAATGCTAACGTTCCTGATTGTTTAGTTGAAGGCTATGAGCCTTTAATTAACGGACTATGCTTACCCGACCAAGATGATAGACATGTAGTTGCAGCAGCCATTAAAGGCCAAGCAGAATCGATTATTACTTTTAATTTAAAAGATTTCCCAACACAAGAACTTGAGCCGCTCGGTTTAACAGCGATCCACCCTGATGAATTCTTATGTGATATGTTCG
This sequence comes from Pseudoalteromonas sp. SG43-6, assembly GCF_014164365.1. Taxonomy (NCBI): domain Bacteria; kingdom Pseudomonadati; phylum Pseudomonadota; class Gammaproteobacteria; order Alteromonadales; family Pseudoalteromonadaceae; genus Pseudoalteromonas; species Pseudoalteromonas sp. SG43-6. The sequence continues at coordinate 36,543 of NZ_JACJEZ010000031.1, read as the reverse complement.
AATTAGATAGCAGCGCTTGCGTAAAAGCCGCTCAACAGCAACGAAGTTCATTGAAAAAGCCACCCATGACGCAAGAAGAGTTTTTAGCCTGTTTACAAAGACAAAAACTACCAAGCTTTGTATCAAAACTAAAACGCTTTAGTTTGATGCTTTAGTTATGGCTTTCATTAAAATAAGCAAAATTGCAGTGATTGAACTCCTATTTGATTAAAGGAAAAAAGAAAAACGCCATTTATTCACGATCATAAAATAGCCGCTAGTGAGACCCTCTGACGATAGTCTTTGCATATCATTGCTAAATTAGCTAATTTAGCTAATTTAGCTTAATGGTTAAAATCTAATCCTTATCAATGTCTAATAAAGCGATTTTCAAGCAAATAAAACAGGCTTTTGCTGAAGCACCTCGTAACCAGTACACGGCTGAGCTTCACCTACAAATGATTAAATTTGCTGATGAGTTAAAGCACATCACGGCGAAAGAATTTTGTGAGGAAATGGGGTTAAAGCAAAGTCAGGGCACAGAGTTCAGTAAAATGCGAAATTTGACCGCAAGACTTAAGGCCACAGGCTTGAATACAGAGCTAATTTAATTTCAAGGAAGGTTTATGAACAAGCAAATTCAAGTAGAAGTCCAGGTAGATCATTTAGATAAGGTATCCAAGGCCAACGCTCTAAATGCTATATCTGAATTAGTATGGAATGCAGTAGATGCAGATGCCAACAAAGTCGAAGTCTTAGTAGATGCTGATGATATAGGACTATCTGGTATACATATTAAAGACGATGGTCATGGAATTCACTATGATAAAGCGTCAACCTATTTTAAGGGCAACTAGACTCAAATTGACTAATTGTATAAATGCACTTTAGTCAGCCAAAAGAAGAAAACTTGCAAATACACGTTTTTAAAATCAAGGAACAATATGGTGGAACTATGAGCCAAGAAGAAGAAATTTGGAAAGAGCGTAGAATAGAGCAGTCACCCAGAGCCGACGACCATCGTGAAGCATACGACAGAGATGAAGCTAGGTTAATTCACTCATCGGCATTTAGGAGACTACAATCTAAAACTCAGGTACTAGGGTTAGGGGAAAGCGACTTCTATCGGACTCGGCTAACTCACTCTATGGAAGTGGCACAAATAGGAAGAGGGATCGTACAGTATCTGAGTAAGAAAAATGTAGAAAACGCCAATAAGCTACCACCAAAAGAATTAATCACTGCTATTTGTCTAGCACATGATATTGGGCATCCACCATTCGGACACGGCGGTGAGGTAGCTTTAAATTACTGTATGAGAGATTATGGTGGATTTGAAGGAAATGGACAGACTTTAAGAATTCTTGGGACTTTAGATAAATATCTTGAAGGATATGGCTTAAACCCAACACGCAGAATGCTACTTGGTGTATTGAAATATCCGGCAGCATATAGTTTTTTACTTAATGACATGGCTTATGATGCAAAGACTAAAGACACACCGAACTGGTTATTTAAAGCCGCGAAACAAAAACCGCCAAAATGCTATCATGATGATGATAAAGACATTGTAGAGTTCATCCTCGAACCTTTCTCACAGGAAGAGAAAGAAAAGTTTACTGCAAGCATGGAATACAAGCCAAAGAATGATGAGGATCGCCGTTCTCCAGAAACCGAGCATAAACTTACAAAATATAAATCATTAGACTGCTCAATCATGAATCTAGCAGATAACATCTCATACAGTTTGCATGACTTTGAAGATGCCTTGTCTCTGGAACTTATCCGTCAAAGTGATTGGAAGCGCTACTTTGAAGAAGAAGTAGGTGGCAGGCAAAGAAAAGAGTTATTTGCGAAAATTAGTACCATGCGACCAGATTGTGCGTATGACAAAATTACAAAAGATCTTTTTGAGTCAAGCTATACACGCAAAGACGCTATAGGTTCTCTAGTAAACCTAATGATTAGTAATACCCAAATAGTCGAAAATGACTCCCAATGCTTAGAGCCTCTCTTAAGATTGAATGTTGAGCTCATTTGCGATGTTGAGAACCTAATGAAAGCAATATTTGATTTGGTTAAGAAGCTTGTTATCAACAATGAAAATGTCCAACAGCTTGAGTTCAAGGGCCAAAAACTAATAATTGAGCTCTTCGAGGTATTGGCAACAGATCCTGAGAGGTTCCTACCCAACAAAACTAAAAAAATTTGGGAAAACGCAGCCAAATCAGTACTTGATGGGCTATCGAAAGAAGAACAAGAGAGACTATCAGTTAAAGACCTAGTAAAGCGTAAGCAAATGAGGGTAATTTGTGATTTCGTTTCTGGAATGACAGACGAATATGCAACAAAGTACTATGAAAAGCTTTTCACTCCTAGCAAAGGCTCTATCTTTGACCATCTATAGTTTTAGGCGGTCCAACTTTTGAAAATTGGACCCATTAAGAAAATAACCAGTATGATACTTTATTGTATGGGGTGAAACTTTATTGTTCACCCACAAAAAAAGCGCTTGCGCGCTTTTTCTTACTCAACTGTAACCGATTTTGCTAAGTTACGAGGTTGGTCAACGTCGGTGCCTTTAATGACCGCTACGTAGTACGAAAGTAACTGTAGTGGGATTGTATATACAACTGGCGCTATCACGTCATCAACATGATTTACGTTGATCACACGCATGGTTTCGTCTGACTCAAAGTGTGAGTCTTTATCAGCGAATACATAGATGATGCCGCCGCGAGCACGGACTTCTTCTACGTTTGATTTAAGCTTTTCAAGCAATTCGTTGTTTGGTGCTACAACAATAATTGGCATGTCTGCGTCAATCAATGCTAATGGACCATGTTTAAGCTCACCTGCTGCATAGGCTTCTGCGTGAATGTATGAAATCTCTTTAAGCTTAAGTGCGCCTTCCATTGCGATTGGGTATTGCGACCCGCGACCTAAAAACAGTGAGTGGTGTTTATCAGCAAACTCTTCTGCAAGGTCTGCAATGCCATCAGCCAATAGTAGCGTTTCTTCTAATTTAGCTGGAAGCAATTTAATAGCGTTAACAATCGTACTTTGATCTAAGCCTTTCTCTTGCGCAATAGACGCAGTAAGCATTAACAAACCAACAAGCTGTGTAGTAAATGCTTTAGTAGAGGCTACACCAATTTCAGCACCGGCTTTGGTCATAAAGGCAAGGTCTGATTCGCGTACTAGCGATGAGCCTGGTACGTTACAAATAGTCATTGACCCCATATAGCCTTGCTCTTTAGCTAAACGAAGCGCAGCTAAAGTATCAGCCGTTTCACCCGATTGAGAAATAGTTACTAGCAGGCTATTTTCGTGTACAAACGACTGACGGTAACGGAACTCAGAGGCAATTTCTACGTTACAGCTAACACCTGCAAATTGCTCAAGCCAGTAGCGGGCAACCATACCTGAGTGGTAAGACGTACCACAGGCAATAATTTGTACGTGTTTTACATCTTTAAATATTTGCTGAGCGCTTTCACCAAAGGCATCAATCGCTACGCGGTCGTCGTTTAAACGTCCTTCAAGGGTGTTACGTACAGCAAGCGGCTGCTCGTAAATCTCTTTAAGCATGTAGTGACGGTATTCACCTTTACCTGATGCATCTTGTGTGATGTTTGATTCAATGACTTCACGTTCAACGGCATTGCCGTCTACATCAAAAATTTCCACACTGTTACGGGTGATACGCGCTACATCACCTTCTTCAAGGTAGATAAAGGTACGAGTTACTGGTAATAATGCAAGTTGATCAGAAGCAATAAAGTTTTCACCAAGGCCTAAACCAATAACTAACGGGCTGCCTGAGCGCGCTACAATAATTTCGTTATCGTTGGCTTTATCAAATACAACAGTACCAAATGCACCTTCAAACTGTTTAACAGCTGCTTGAACTGAGGCTAATAAAGTGGTGTGCTGCTGGCGAAGTTGATGAATTAAATGCACCATTACTTCGGTATCTGTGTCTGATAAAAACTCGTAACCATCGCCTTTCAGCGCTTCACGTAAGCTGGCGTGGTTTTCAATAATACCATTGTGCACTAAGGCAATTTCGCTGTTTGAAATATGCGGGTGCGCGTTTGCTTTCGTCACGCCGCCGTGAGTTGCCCAGCGAGTGTGTGCAATACCGGTAGTACCTTTTACGCCAGCTTCATCAAGCGCGTTTTCAAGGTTTACTACTTTACCCACTGCTTTTACAGTATTAAGTGTATTACCATCTAAAAGTGCCACACCAGCTGAGTCGTAACCACGGTATTCAAGACGCTTAAGGCCTTCAACTAAAATTTTATTTACTGGGCGTTCTGCAACTGCCCCAACTATTCCACACATAATTTCTCCTTTTGCACATGCCAAAGCGTCAACTTTGGGTTTGTATGTGTTGTTTAATATTTAAATGAACATCACAGGTGTTGTCGGCCTGTAATAAACACGAATTTGTAAATTTATAGCTCAGCGCAGATCAACTGCACACCACACGCTTGTATTGCTTGGCGAGTATCGAGTGCTAAGTTGCTGTCGGTGATAAGCGTAGTCACTTGCTGCCAAGGTAATTCTAAATTAGGGATTTTTCGGCCGATTTTTTCTGACTCCACCAGCACTATAACTTCACGAGCAGCGCCTGCCATAACTTGACTTAGGCCTACTAGTTCATTAAAGGTAGTAGTACCACGCTCAACATCAATGCCATCTGCACCAATAAATAGCTGATCAAAATCATAAGAACGTAAAACACTCTCTGCAACCTGCCCCTGAAACGACTCAGAATGCGGGTCCCACGTACCACCGGTCATCAAAAGTGTTGGCTCGTTTTCCAGCGCCAATAAGCGATTAGCCACTTTAATTGCATTAGTCATCACCACTAAACCGCGCTTATTACCCAGTTCAGGGATCATTGCTGCTGTAGTACGACCACTGTCGATAATAATGCGGTTATGATCTTTGATTAGTGCTGCTGCGGCTTTTGCAATCGCCACTTTACGTTTTGAATCAATATCATCGCTTACAATTTCTTGCGGCAATGCTATCGCGCCACCATAGCGGCGCAGTAATAGTCCGCTTTTTTCAAGCGCTGTTAAGTCTTTACGAATGGTTACTTCAGAGGTTTGAAACTGCTCAGCTAAAATATCTACGGCTACTTCACCTAACTCATTAACTTGAGTAAGAATAAGGTGACGACGTTGCTGGGTGTTTCGTTTAGTCATTAAGCAAACCATTTAAGTTTCGTTTCGAAAGTTATGGGATTTTAAACGAAACTATAAAAATGGCAAGGTGTAGATCAAAAAAAGCGCAATATGCGCTTTTAATTGGTCAGGGAAATTTTATTGAGGATTTAGCAATTCTCCACTCAAAATACATTTAACAATGGCATGCTGTCGGTTTGTACTGTTTGTCTTTCTAATACAATTTGTTAAATGGAAATCAACGGTTCTTTGGCTAATGCTGAGTATTTGGCTGATCTCCCAAGAGGTCTTTCCAATAGAAGCCCAACGAATACATTCTTTTTCACGTCGCGTAATTTTTACAGCCTCAAGATTTGTTGAGCGTCGATAAGCTTCAAATATTTCAACTAAAAAAATTCGCCAATAATCCCCTAGCATTTTCACTTTACGAGGTTCAGCGCCTAAATTTGACAATTCCAACACTAGACAAGCAAATTTATTTTTATGTAAACCCGTAGGAATTATTAATACCGACTCAAAGCTGCCAATTAACTCACTAAGCTGAATTGCTCTTGTTTCATTTAAGCAATAATGAAGCAACCCCTTACGGGAATGAACATCATTCAAAAAAGAGTCATCAAGTTCACCGAAATAATGAGTATTAAACTTAAATAAATCAGAGAAATCAAAAATAATAAACCCTGCTTGAACATAGCTATAACAATTTTTTATATCTTCAAAAAAACCATTAAAGCTATGTATTGAGTTTATAAGCTCAATTCTAGAATGTAGTTCATTCATATTTATCATATGCAAAACTCGATTTAGACTCATCTTTACAGAGTATAGGAAATACGACACAAGAAGAACTTGGCGAGTCATTACCAATAATTTGAGTGTTAATACCTATGTACGAGTCAGCGGAATATATTACTGTTAAGAAAGTAAAAATAGCTGTATAGATAAATGATGCCTTATATATATTATTCATCGTGGTGTAGCCCCTAATTCATGTTGTAGTTATATTGTTCACATTAAATTTGAGCTACACGATAGATTTTATCAATAATAATGAGATAACTTTTCTATAACTTTACAAAAACAAAATATAACCTATTGAATGTTAATGGAAATAATTTCACTAGTTCTACCACCTAAACTTTCAACGATAATTAAACCATTCACCTTGTCCACATAAAACCTTGGTCTAATCACACTAAAGTCAAACGTTTTTGACTTTAGGCTAGAAGTATCCACATCATTTAAGTCTATTTCATAGAAGGTTGTATTTATCAAATTATGATTACTCCATAATACTTTACCGTTTATTACAGCCCAATTCGTGTTTGTCTCAGTGGACATGCTTACCGGCATTGGAGTCATCGTTTCTTCATTCGCATCAAACCGTGATAACCTCCCCGTATTATCACCTAATACATATCCCCCTTCAAATTGTCGAATAAAGCGGTAACCTTTAAAGATAAGGTTTTTAGTTTTTTCTTCAATAACATACTCAAATACTTGCCATTCACCATTACTTTTTCGCGTATATAGAATGGATTTTTCATTTAATGAAAGAGTAACATCGCCAATCAACTCATCAGCCTTAGAGAGGTATGTCAGGCTATTATCAAACGTATTAAGAATTGTTATGCGGTCTTGAAGCTTTAATAATACATATTGTCCAGACAGAGAGGCGCCGAGCAACTCTAGTGGGTTTTCAGTGCTCATTAGTGTTGCTTTTTTCGTAACCTTACTTTTTTCATAAAAAATTAAGGAGCTAACACCTCCCTCATTTATTACCGTCCAGATTTTGTTACCTAAAGGTTGATACGCAATAATGCTACTATCTTGCTCAGGTTGTTTTTTTTGAATCATTTCAACATTTTTAAAATCACTTAATGGCAGCTTTTTCTCTATCAGAGTATTGATAATATCATTATCTCTGATAGCTAATAGTGTATTTGGGGTTACTCGTTCTAATGCGATAAGGCCTTTGTTTTTATCGATAATAATATTTGAATCACCTGTTTTAACATTTATTTTAGCTAGCTTTTTATCATCTAATAAAATGATATGCTCATCATCAAGCCAATGAACATCATAGATAGTTGTATTTTGATCATGGTGAAAAAGAGTTCTGCCAGTCTTTAAATCGTGTACTCGAATAGAATTACGCTTACTACCCAAATAAATTCGCAGTACAACCAACTTACCAGAGTCTGGAGAAATATCCGCACGACTATCATGAAATCCTTTTTGAGGAACAGAAGTAATCTCTTCAAGCAAGCCTTTTTCAGAGTTGAATTTATAGATAAGTAATGCACTTTGCTGATCTTTTTGCCCAGAAAAATAAATTACGTCATTTTCATTTTTGTCGATAAACACATCTGTGATGAAATAAAAATCAGCTACTAACGTACCTACTCCATGCGCTTTATTTGTTAGATCTATCTGCTTTAATAAAGCAATATCACCTAAATTATCGGAAAAGTACAAGCGCTCCCCATCATTAGAGAAAACCAAACCTGTAGGCAGGGTTGTATTATCTACAAGCACCTCTATAGTCTCTGTTTTCTGGTCTTTTAAATAAATATGATAATTCTTTTCATGACTTAATTTACTAGTGAATGCAATGTATCGACCTTCACTGGAGGCTGCAAAGGCTTTTTTGTCTGAGACGACAGTATTTACCACCCTAGCAGTAACTGAAACTTCATCGACATTGTATTTAAATAAAAGATAAGCTAACGAAAGAAAAAGAATCGCTATTGCAATAAGGTAAAAATAGACCTTAGCTTTTTTAACATTCTTGTGCTCTGTTTTTTCTATACTTGTTTGTTTTTCTTCTATAGGGGAAGGAATTGTTGATACAGGACAAATTAATTTATATCCACGTTTAGAGAGCGATTGAAGATACTTAGGATCTTTATAATCATCATTCAAAATTATGCGAAGTTTACTTATAATTCGCCTTACTGCGGCATCAGAAACACAGCGGTCTTTCCATAAGTTATCATGCAATTCATCCATTGAAATATAACGCTCATGATGCTCAATAAAATACATCAATACGGCAAATACTTTTGGTTCAAGTACAACTAACTGCTCATTAATTTGAATAGACATCTCTTCAGTGTCCAAACAGTACTCACCAAATTTAATCAACATAGCATTTGCCACTTACAAACCTTAACAGTCCCTTAACGTTCATTATAATAACGTACTGCAATAGTAATTACCATAAAGTTTAATGCATTGATTTAAATGAAAGTTACATTTTGGTTACGTAGATATCATCGCTTAATTATTGCAAAAAAAAAACGACCTTATACGCTCAATTTTAACCCCAACATTATAAGGTACAAGCAATGCAGAACAGCATAAAAAATGAAGAACATGCCATAGCAGCCCACAGAACAAATGATGGATTAATAGAAATCACCAATCTTGAGTTACTTGATGCGTTTGTTGGAGGATTTATAAGCCCTGAAGAAGTTTATTGTCACGTGAGTGATAATGATGAGAAATCTACAACCACGACAAGCCAAGAAGGCATCAGTTAATGAATACTGAAACTTGCAAGCCGTATAAACCAAAACTGAAGCGTTTGGGTGAAAAAAGAGCTCTAATCTCTTTATCGAACCTCGAAGACTGGTGTGAAGAAATGTGCCTTGCGTTTGATAGGGATGTTCTTAATCAAAACTCAAGCTCCAACAAAACCCTACATTGGTTGTTTAATGCCTATCCTCTTATTTTAGCCTACCAAGGAAAAACACAAGAAAGTGAATTGTTTTTACACAGAGTAATAACTTATTGGTCAGATAAATTTTTACAGGATAAAAACAATCAAAATCTTATCAACTTAATAGATCCCACAATCAACTTATTACGTCTTTATAAACTGACAAATAAACACTCAGCATTCCTAAAGCTGATGGGTGAAGCCGCTATTCTAGATAATACAGGCAAAGCAAAACTAGGGCCTATAAGTGTAAACAAAGAAATACTAGGTGAGCAATGGAATACATTGTATGTAGCTACACTCGATGAAACTTTAAAACATTACCTCTTAAAATCAAAATATAATGAAGTTCTTAAACTTAAAGAAACGATACCGCAATATTACAGGGAAAAAAATTTATATATAGAAGCTGAAATTGTAGCCCTAATCAGCTTAGAAAGATTTGAAAACGCAATGCAACTTTGCTGGCGTCAAATAAATAAAAGTACGTGTATAAAAAGTGGCGTATATAGCTATCGTTTATATGAAGCTTTCAAATCTATGGGGCTAGCAGTTAAAGCTGAAACAGTAATGAAACACTTAATTTCAAATATGGAAAAGACCCCCTTAGATTCTTTGTCTAAACTAAATTTCTCTTCATGTATTATCGAGGAAAAAAAGCTATCTATTGAATCTCTATTAGTAAAAAAAACACTGAATCAATATGAAAATATAAAAGATGAATTTAATTACGGGATGACTCTTTGTAATTTGCAATCTAATCACCCAACTAATAAAAATAAAGAAAAAATACTTAAACTATATGAGAAAACGGATTATAAAATATTAAAAAATAGAATTGAAATTTTATTTAACATCAAAAACAAAAAAAAACCGACTTCGAACGTTTGGCTACCTAAAATATCAAACCATTTAAATGAGATTATTGTATAAACCTCGTAGTTATTACAGTTATCTATTTCTTTTTTTAAGCTCATACTAACTTCACCCCATTAAGGGGAAACAACAATTTAAAGGAGCATAAAATGAGCAATAAATTTGAAAATATAGAAAGTGAAGAAATCAAGCTAAATGAGTTAGGTGAAGTAGAGCTAAGTGAAGAACTTACAGATGCTGTTGCAGGCGGTTTCTCTCCAGAAGAAGAAGACGAAGAAGGTGATACAGGCTGTGGTAACACTATAAATGGCAGCTGTGCTGCTCAAAAAGAGCTGTAACTATCACGCAGACTACTTCTTCATAAAGGTAGTCTGCGCAAGCAAAACAATAGGGGGAAAAATGACAACTTCAATAGATCAGATTAAAGGTTTTTCTAAACAACAATTAGTAAACAGCCTCAGTAATGAAAAGTTTCAACTCATTATTTTTCCAACAGAGCAATGCAACTTTCGCTGTGTATATTGTTATGAGGATTTTAAAATAGGAAAAATGCCTCGTTGGTTAGTTGATGCAACTAAAGTTTTAATCAAAAACAAAATGCCTAAGTTAGAGTTTTTATCTTTAAGTTGGTTCGGCGGTGAGCCTTTATTAGCAAAAGAGATACTTTTTGAAATTGCTGAATATAGTCAGTCATTAGCTAAGGAAAACGGCTGTAAAGTCTATGGTGATTTAACAACTAACGGCTTTCTCCTTGATATAAAAACATTAACAAGACTTGTTGAGCTAAAGCAAAATAGCTTTCAAATATCCATAGACGGTGACAAGGAATCACACGACACAACTCGCTTAACTCGTAACGGGAAAGGTAGCTTTGACAAAATATGGGGACGCTTATTAGCTGCATCTGCAACAGATCTTGATTTTCATATAACCCTAAGGATTCATATTACCGACTTAAACCATGAAAGTGTTTTAAGCTTTTGTGAGCGTTATGATAAAGAACTTAAGGAAGATAGTCGATTCAGATTATTTTTTAAAGAAATTTCTAACTTAGGTGGTGACAATCAAGAAAAAATAAATGGCCTAATATCAAGAAAATCTGCAAAAGTATTAGCAAAAGAGCTCACAGAACGTTATTCAGGTAATAGCAAAAAAATAAATGAACTAGGTCATTACATCTGCTACGCAGGAAAGCCTAATTCATTAGGAATTAGAGCCAATGGTAATATCAATAAGTGTACCGTTGCTTTAGATGATGACAGAAACAATATTGGTAAAATTAATCCTGATGGCACACTAACATTGAACAATGAAAAATTTAGTACCTGGATAAAAGGCTTTACGACTCTTGATAGCTGGCAAATGGGTTGCCCGCTAAGCTATATGAATAACAATAGTGTTGTTGGTGATATTCCCATCAAGAAAGTAAGTTAATAATATGTCTATTGTTAATATGTTCCGCAAAGAAGCGCTTAGAAATCAATATAAATCGAGTGATATTGGCAAATCACTCATAAAGCAGCCTAAAATTATAAATAATTCTATTGCAGCTTTAATAGCAATTTTCGTATTTAGCTTTTTAGTTATTAATGTTCTAACTTTATCAACAAAAAGAAGTCTTGACGCCAAGGTCTCATCTGAACACTATACCCCGCTTATTTATAATGAAGTAGTGGTTATAAATAAGCACTTTGCGATAGATGGTGAGAGCGTTAAAAAAAATCAACAGCTACTTACTATCTCTAAGTTTGATAGTAATAGTAAGTTAGAAAAAGAGGTTATTCGCTCTCCTTCCGATGGTTTGTTTTTTCATTCTTTAATCGAAAAAAATATAATACAACCATTTGAACCTCTTGGTTACGTTTTAAGTACCACTTCAGAAAATGAGTTATCTTTTTGGATTTCTAGCAATAAAAATATGAGTATTAATGTAAAGGATAAAATTACCTTAATCGTCAATAATGATGAATTAAAAGGTATAGTCACTATGGTTATTGGTAGTAATAAAAATAATAAAGAACAAAAAATACATTTAAAATTAGAAACTAACAATTATTCAAAACTGTCACCTAACGCAGATATAAAAATACTACTCACTCAGCAATCAGAAAAAGCCCTTAACTTAATTAAATAGTGAAATTTAAATGCGTCTCACAGACTACATTGACTTTAAACCATCAAAACTACCTCTTTTCTTACAAAGTGAAGTAGCTGAATGTGGTATCACATGTATAGCTATGATTGCTTTTTATCATGGTTATAAAGTAAACATGCTTGCTATGCGACAACGTTACCCCGTTGGTACTCAAGGAATAACAGTTAAGCACATTTTAAAAATTGCAGATGATATTGGCCTATCTGGGCGAGTATTAAAATTAGAGCTTGGACAGCTATCTAAGCTAAGGGGACCTGCAATATTGCATTGGAACTTTAATCACTTTGTTACGCTTGCTTCAGTAAATAGAACTGGCATTGTTATCCATGATCCCGCAAAAGGAAAAGTTAAACTAGATTGGCAACAAGTCTCTGAAGCATTTACCGGTATTGCAATCGAGTTAACTCCAACACCTGCATTTACTGTAGCCGATGAACGAGTGAAGATGCCGCTCAGAGCATTCATTGGCAATATTGAAGGACTCGCATCCTCATTATTTAAGATATTCGTTGTCGCCTTGATTCTGCAATGCTTCCTCTTAATATCCCCCTACTATATTAGAATTGTGATAGATCATGGAATTCCACTCTCCGATAGTGGAATGTTAATATGGTTGCTAATCGCATTTATTGCCGTCACCTTACTAACAACTTTTAGCAATATTATTCGCTCTGCTGCAATTTTATACTTAGACAAAAATTTGGGCTTTCAAGTAAAAGCGAACATCCAGCGACACCTATTACATTTACCCCTTTCGTTTTTTGAATCTCGCCATGTTGGCGATATTAAATCTAGGTTTGAAGCATTTAATGAAGTCCAAAGAATGATAAGTCGTGGTTTTATTTCTGCCATTGTCGAAGGCTTGCTAGGCATAACAACTTTAATCATTATGTATACTTACTCACCAGCTCTTGCTTTAGTATCTTTATCATTCCTCTTATTCACATTATTGCTTAGGTTATATTTAACCAACAAAGAAAATAAGCATTTAGAGCAAGTTTTATCTAAACAAGCAAAAGAAAACAGTCATTTTTTAGAAACTATCAGAGCAATTATGCCCATAAAATGCTATGTAAAAGAAAGTACCCGACTTTCTTCATGGCTCAATTTATTTGCAGATACTACAAATGAAAATATTAAACGTGAAAAAGTCACGATTACTGCAGAAATTAGCCAAGATTTAGTAAGTAAAATAGAGTATCTAATTGTTATATTTATTGGCGCGACATTAATAATCAATAAAGAATTTACTATAGGGATGTTTATTGCTTTCCTAGCTTATAGACAACAATTTTCGAGCAGCACACAAACTCTGGTAGATCATATATTTAAGTTCAAGTTAGCCTCAACTTATTTACGGAGAATGTCTGATATAGTGATGCAAAACCAAGAGCAAGAAAATACCTCACTGACAATAACCAAAGAACAAGCAAAAGGCCACATTGAAGTACGCGACCTGCATTTTCGATATTCAACATCCTCTCCTTGGTTATTTAAAGGAATAAACTTTAAAATTGATGCCGGAGAATCGGTGGCTATCATAGGTCGCTCTGGGTTGGGTAAATCATCGCTCCTAAAATTAATGACTGGATTAATCAAAGCAGAGCGAGGTGATTACTTGTTAGATGGACACTCGATAAAAATGCTTGGCATGAGAAACTTTCGCTCAATGTGTGCAACGGTAATGCAGAATGATCAATTACTAAATGGTTCCTTAATTGAAAATATCTGCTTCTTTGAGCCAAAACCTGATCTAGATAAAATCACAGAAGCCATTAAAGGTGCTGCTATATGGCATGAGATTCAAAGCATGCCTATGGGTTTACACACTCAAGTTGGTGATTTAGGTAGCTCATTGTCAGGTGGTCAAAAACAAAGATTGCTTTTGGCAAGAGCGCTTTACAGTCAACCAATCATTTTATTTTTAGACGAAGCAACAAGCCACCTTGATGCTGCTACTGAATTGCAAGTAAATAAATATTTAAAATCAAAAAAAATAACTAGGGTCAGTGTTGCTCATAGGCAAGAGACAATACAAGCAGCAGATAGAATAATTGATCTCGAAGAATTAATTAAGAACCAAACGTTAGCCCAAGCTGTGTGATTAAATACCATGGTAAGAATAACAAAAGGAATAACTATGAAACTTACATCCAAACTAATCTATCAAGGGTTGATAGGTTTATCTGTCGTTATGCTTATCTCTGGCTGGCAATTAGGCTTTGCAGATAATGCCGAAGTTATATCAAAAGACTCTGTCACCATTGCGAAGGTTGAGCGCGGTGATTTTTCAATTAAGGTTGATGGCTATGGTTCATTGCAATCAATCAATAAACGACTTCTCACAGCCACAAGTAATGCGGTGGTTGACGAAATAAAACTAAAAGCGGGTGCTGTGGTTAACCATGACACAGTGATCCTCACTTTAAATAACCCCGAGCTAGAAAGTAAGCTCCGCTTGGCGTTAGCAAAGCTTAAAAATGCCAAAACCCAAAAACGGCAAACCGTATTACTGCAACAGCGTGAGTTGTTAAATAACGAGTCAACCGTGTCAGAGCTAAAAGCACAATCTGAAATAGCCATGCTGCAAGTTGAAGCAGAACGTACACTGGCTAAATCAGGTATTGTATCGGGGATCAGCGCGAAGAAAAATGAGCTCGAAGCCAAACAGCTATCAAAGCGTATTAACCTTGAAGAATCTAAGCTTGATAAATTAGCACAGATGCAAAAAGAGTCGCTTTCAATTCAAGATGACTTAATAGCCCAAGCGCAAGACGAGTTTGATGTCGCCAAATTAATGGTAGAGCAACTTTCAGTTAAAGCGGGAATGAATGGTGTTATTCAACGCTTGCCTTTAAGTTTAGGGCAAAGTGTCAGTGCAGGCTCTGAACTGGCACTAATAGGGAGCCTCTCCCCTCTAGTTGGTGAAATAAAAGTACCGCAAATTCAAGCTCATTTAATTCAAATAGGTATGACAGCCCAAATTAGCACGTTGAATGACCAGGTGCGCGGCCAAGTAGTGCGTGTAGATCCTGTGATCAGCGACGGTGCTGTACAAATTGATATTGAGCTCGAGGTTTCTGAATCAGACACCATGAAACCCATGCAACAAGTAGATGCGACTATTTTTGCCGATGTACAAAAAGAGGTGAATTATATAAAACAACCAACAGGTGCAAGCGAAGGCAGTCATGGCTCATTATTTAAACTCACAATGGATAACAAAGCCGTTAAAGTTGAAGTGCAATATGGCAAAGCATCTGGCCAGCTCATCCAAGTGTTGTCAGGACTTGAGCCTGGTGAACAAGTCATTATTTCTACATTAGATATCCCCGCTGAAACAACAACAATAAAAATTGCTGGTTAAGGAAGAATAATATGAATACTGAAATTTTAAGAGTTAATAACCTAAGCAAGTCTTTTTCTAATGGCGAACAAGTCAGTCAAATTTTAAAAGGGATTAGCTTTACCGTGTACGACGGCGAGTTTATTTCTATTTCTGGGCCTTCTGGTTGCGGCAAGTCAACACTCCTTAACATTATGGGGCTGCTCGACACCCCTCAAAGTGGTGAATATTACATTGACGGTTTACTCGTCTCTGATATGGACTCAAACCAACGTGCGAAAGTACGCGGTAATCGCATTGGCTTTGTGTTTCAATCGTTTAACTTAATTGACGAAATGACTGTACTTGAAAATGTAGCTTTACCATTAAAATATCGGGGAGACTCGCTATCTTCACGTCATGCAAGAGCGTTAGATTGCCTAGAAAAAGTAGGTTTGGCTGATAAAGCTGATTTACACCCAAATCAAATTTCTGGTGGTCAACAACAACGCGTATCGATTGCACGCGCACTAGCTGGCGATTCTGGCATCATGCTGGTCGATGAGCCCACAGGTAACTTAGACTCAAAAAACGGCGATGCAATCATGGCGTTAATAAAAGATCTTAATCAGCAAGGCACCACCATTGTATTGGTTACCCATGATCCCCGTTATGCCGATATGGCTACGCGCAATATCCAGTTAAGAGACGGTACTGTAGTTGCCCAAAACGATGAACTCGTGCCAAGCACACCTGCACATGTAGAACAGGTTGCTCAGTCATGTTAAAAACTGCCTACAATACTTTTAAACGTGCCAAACAATACTATTTCACCACCGTTTTTACACTGGCACTTACACTGTCGATGGTGCTTAGTTCATTTAGCTTGGTTGATCTAGTGTTTTTCGCCCCACTACCTTATCAGCAGAGCGATAACTTATATTTGCTTGAAGGCACAATTAATTCTAAAGGTTATTCAGGGCCCGCTAGTAACTCAAAAATAATGAGCTACATACAGAGTGAAAATACCGTTTTTACTGATGTTGCTGCTTACCATCGATGGACTGACTACAAGCTACTAGATAAACCAACAAGACCTGCTGTGGACGTAATACTTGCCACACATAATTTATTTGATCTACTCGGCGTACAACCCAAACTTGGTCGGTTATTTAACAAAACAGAAGCACTCGGTACTCAGCAAATGTCGGTCGTATTAGGCTACCGCGCTTGGCAAACCCACTATAGTGGTGACCCGAATATTGTTGGTAAAAAAATACAACTCAATCAACGTCGCTTTACCGTTGTTGGTGTCGCCCCCGATGATCTTATATTACCCACTTATAGCAATATAAATGATGCAATATGGCTTCCTATTGATGCAGACGAAGCTTTTAACCCTAAAACATCTAA
This sequence comes from Pseudoalteromonas sp. SG43-6, assembly GCF_014164365.1. Classification (NCBI taxonomy): domain Bacteria; kingdom Pseudomonadati; phylum Pseudomonadota; class Gammaproteobacteria; order Alteromonadales; family Pseudoalteromonadaceae; genus Pseudoalteromonas; species Pseudoalteromonas sp. SG43-6. The sequence continues at coordinate 19,873 of NZ_JACJEZ010000031.1, read as the reverse complement.
CGGTTTCATGGGCGCGTATAAGAGTGTTGTTAGATTTAAGCCCACAGCCTCAGAGCAAGAGATCACGGAACAATTAGCTGACTTATCACTTAAAGGTGCACAGTTACATGCCGCTGATATTTTAAAAGATTTTACTGTCAATGCGCGTGTTATTGCATTTAATGATGCACTTAGGGGTGACAGCGGTAAAATTGTACTCATGCTGCTCTTAGGTGTGTGTTTATTAATGCTCATTGCACTTATCAACCTTTCTAGTATGCAGCTCGCTAAAGCCATTACGCGCATCAAACCCCTTGCAATCAGCTTTGCATTTGGGGCAAGCAAAAAACAACTAATTATTGAAACGTTAAAACACAATATTTTACTTATTAGTATTGCAGTGTTACTTGCTTTAACACTTACTCAAATCGGCTTTATCGTTATTCAAAACCTAGCAGCTGACGCCATTCAACGTTTAGACACGCTTTCTCTTAGCTTTAATACTTTGTTATTTTCAGCTTTTCTAATTATTAGTATTGCCTCACTCTATTCATTTATAGAACTTAGCGTAGTGAAAGAGCAAAACTTAATGAGCAGCCTACAAAGCAGCGGTAAAGGCACGGGCAAGCAAATGAGTTCAGCCACCAGCCATTTACTTGTTGGTCTGCAAATTTTGTTTTCGTTTTTAGTATTAACCACTGCTAGCCACGTAGTTTTAGTAACACTTTCGGAAGCACTCAGAGATAACGGACTGGATACAGAAGGTAAATATTCATTAACAATAAACTATAGTAATGTCGATAAATCCGGCGAACGTATTAATTTACACAAAGCAATTAACCAAAGGTTGCTGGCGCTTAACAATGTGAGCAGCTTAGCTGTGTCATCCGAAATGAGGCTGCCAAAAACGGTTAATGTCAATCAAATATATAACGAAGCTGGACAGTATATTGCCCAAGCACGTAATAGCTTAGTAACTGCCAATTACTTTACTGAACTTAACTTAACGATAACGGGTAATGGCTTTGCCAAAGGGGATGAACAACTCGAAAACCCACCGATCATTATCAATCAACGCCTTGCAGATTTACTTAATAAAAACAGTAATGAAGTACTAAACAGTAAAGTGAGTTTTGATAATAAAAAATACTACTCAATCATAGGCATTGTCAGCAACACCTATGTACCGGGCAGCCCTGAAAGTGAAGACTTTGAAGTTTTTACACCTAAAGATTACCCTGGTTGGCAACAATTTACGTATTTGATTACTGTTGCAGATGAAAAGAATGTAATTGCCCATATTCAACAAGCAGTATTAGAAGTAGACCAACGATTAGACATTAATAACATAGCCTCTTTAACAAGTATGTTTGATGAAAAAAGGCAACGTCACTTAAATGCAGCATGGCTGGCTATTGTTTTGGCATCAACATCGCTGCTTATGGTGTGTATTGGCATAAACGGTATTGTTAGCTATTTAGTTAAAGTGCGCAGATATAGCTTAGGCGTAAAACTTTCTATGGGGGCTGACAATTATAGGTTACTAAAAGAAAGCTTATTAGAACTCATGCAACCCATAATAATGAGCTTAGTGTTAGCCTTTTCGTTGGCATTTTTAATTATAGGCTATTGTATGTCATTACCTGGGGTTGACCTGCCTATAGACTGGTGGTTAACAACGATCATTTGGCTGGGTTTATTAGCGATATCAGTACTTGCCAGCTTTTTTCCGATCAACCAAACGTTACGACAAGATCCAATAAAGGCATTACGAAATGAGTAAACTTTATCTTATTATAGCGTTATGCTTCATTGCCTCATCATCCGTTGAAGCTATTGAAATAGATAATAGTAAGTGGGCTAATCTCATAGAGTCTACAGGGCAAGAAACTATTTCATTATCACCAAATGGGGAGCTGGTTTTATTTTTACACCAAATTGAATACCCATCTATTGAATATTTATCTCAACAGCGCGTCGCATTAGCTGGTCTGGATTTTTATACTGATTTATCGAGCAGAGTTGATACTGAACAATATAGCCGCGCAACTTTATTTAATCTTGCAACAAACGCTAGAGAAGAAATTAAGATTCTAGAAGGAGTGATTGTCGATTTTAATTGGTCTCCTGATGCTAAAAAAGTCGCATTTTTAATTCAGCAGGGTGCCAATACAAACCTATGGTTGTACGATATAAATAACAATGTATCTAACAAACTAACAGATCTCAATTTATCCACAAGTCTTGGCGGAAGACATCTGCGATGGCTACCTGATGGCCAAAGTATTGTCGTCAAGCAGCGAAATTTGCCAATAAAGACATCTGAATATATACGTAAAAAACCCAATTTGTTGTCATCTGAGCTGCAAAAAGATCAAGGGCGGACCCATCAAAGCTTATTAATAAATGACGAGATGAAGAATCAGTTTACATCTATCAATCAAACCAAATTAGTGAAGATAGACCTCAATGGTAAAGTTTCTACATTAACTAAAAGTGGCTTATTTAATGATTTTTCCGTCTCTCCTGATGGTAAGTATTTACTGTATTCGATGCCACCGAGTGAGCTGTCATCTTATTTACCTTATAAAAAATGGGGGAGCGCTTATAATATCGTTAATATAGAAGAGCCAACTACCACATACAGCTTACCCAATTTAAACGATAAAATTAATCTACCTAAATCTAAAGATAGCGTACCTATTGGCGCTAGGTTAGTTAAATGGCTACCATCAGAAGACTCAACTGTGACTTGGGTCGAAGCGAGTGATAGAGGTGACATGTCTTTAGCTCAAACTTACCATGATCACATCTACAAACTGGTAAGTCCATTTGACGAGAATAAAAAACTGGTGCATCAAGTAAAATGGAGAATTCACGATGTATTATGGGGCGTTTCAGGAATAGGTGTACTTCAAGAATGGCGCTATGATAGCAAACAGGCAAGAACTACCTTAATCAACGCCGAAACTTCTGTGAATTATTTAATCCATGAAAGAGATTATCGTGATAAGTTCAACGACTTTGGTGACCCACAGACTCTCCGTACGCCTGAAGGATATGAAGTTTTAGTTGAACAAGATAATTATTTATTTTTCTTTTCCTCAGGACAAAGTAAAGAAGGTATAAAGCCAATAGCTCAATCCTTTAATACATCGAATCACGTTGTTGAAACTATATTTTTAAGCAATGCTGACAATATAGAAATGCCCCTAAGAATCGCTAATGACACCTTAATAATAGAAAAGCAAAATAATACAAGCGCACCTCAATACTACGCATTAACGAGTAAAGGTTTCAAAAAACAGATTTCACTTTTATCAAGCGAAAATAAAAATAGTTTTGTTAACCAGCCACTTACTATCAATTACAACAGAAGCGATGGATTAAATCTGGTTGGAACGCTGCATTTACCTAACAATTATAAAAGGAATAAATCAGATAAAATCCCTGCTATTTTATGGATTTACCCCGATGAATTTAAAAACAAAAAACTGAGCCAGCAAAATACAGTACGCACGAATTTATTTAGAGAGTTTGATCCGCTAAGTCCCTTGGTATTTCTTCATGACGGTTTTGCCGTTTTCGAATCTCCCTCAATGCCAATCACTTCATTTAATGGGGGAGAGCCTAACGATGACTTCATTAATCAGATTCGTTTAAATGCCGAAGCTGCAGTCAATGCTTTAGAAGATACTGGCTCTATTGATATTCAAAGATTAGTTGTTATGGGGCATTCTTATGGAGCCTTTACTGTGGCTAACTTACTCGCGCATACAGATCTATTCAAAGCTGGTATTGCTCGAAGTGGTGCTTACAACAGGACTCTTACCCCTTTTGGATTTCAGGGTGAAAAACGTAATCTATGGCAAGCAAAGGAAACATATATTAATATATCCCCTCTAATTTATGCGGACAAAATAAATGAGCCTTTATTGTTAGTTCATGGTGAAAGCGATCAAAACTCGGGCACTTACCCAATGCAATCAATGAGAATGTATCAGGCACTAATTGCTAATAAAAAGACGACTCAGCTAATTATGCTTCCGTATGAAGGACATACATATCAAGCTAAAGAAAACCTATCTTACTTGCTCGTTCACCAGTCTGAATGGGTAAAGAAATGGCTAAACACTTCTGAATAATATGCTAAAACTATTTAATCCACGCCAAAAAGAGTTGCTTGAGCAACGCAAAACCGCCCATGAGACTTGCCGCTTGTTTAACAAAAGCCCCAGCAAAGGTAATTTAAAACGCATTAAGAGTTTATTTACTCAATGTGGTGAAGGCGTGATTATTGAGGCTGGCTTCCACTGTGACTATGGCTCGCAAATGCAAATTGGTGATCGTACTTTTATAAACATTAATTGTACGGTGTTAGATGCCCCCATTAGTGAGGGGGCAATTACTATTGGTAGCGACTGCTTAATAGGCCCGAACGTACAATTATTAGCGGTCTCTCATGCGGTTAATCCAGCCGAGCGACTCAATAAAGAGAACTTTGCAGCACCGATTACTATTGGCAATAACGTTTGGATTGGCGCGGGGGTTATTATTTTAGCAGCTATTACCATTGGCGATAATGCTGTTATTGGCGCAGGGTCGATAGTAACAAAAAATGTGGCAGCGAATACAGTTGTTGCAGGAAACCCCGCTGTTAAGATTAAAGATATTTAAGAGGCCTAAACAAGAAAAAGGTCTATCGGTGTTCTGATAGACCTTAAGTAGGGTTCTTTACTCGTTATTACTCATATCTTAGTGTTAACGATGGCCGTGTGCTGGCGGCTTTAAAGGCGAGGCTTGCAACCGTGAGCCAAGTAATTGCAGCAACACTTAGAGCTGCAACCAGATAAACCCACAGCGCTTGATCAACACGCTCATTAAAGTTGGCTAACCAATCGCCCACCAGCCAATAAGTTAGAGGAAAAGCGATTGCGATACTTGCGGCAACTAAAATCAAAAACTCTTTTGCTATTAAGTTCATAATGCTGATGCGTGATGCGCCAAGGACTTTGCGTACCGCGACTTCTTTTTGGCGACGTAGTACCGAGAATGATGCTAAGCCAAAGGTGCCCACGCACGCTAAAAATACGGCTAAACCAGAAAATAAAGTGACAAACTCGGTCGCTCGTTCATCATTACGATAAAGCGCACGGTAGTTTTCGCTCAGCATATCTATTTGTGGGTCGTGAATTGCGAGGTTCTCTTCTAAAATACTTGCAAGCTGCGCTTTAATAGGCAGTATTTTAGCAGCGTCCATGTCTACGATAACGCGGCCGTCCCAACTATTTGTGTAGCCACAAATTAAGATGGTAGAGGGCTGCGCGTCTTTAACACTGCCTACTTTAATATTTTTAACCACACCGACAACTGTTAAGATTAAATCTTTGCCATTGCCCGGACTTGTGCGCCATGTACTGCCAATTGCATCACTTGGTGTTGCATAACCGGCTTGTTTTACTAGCGACTCAGTCAATATGGCTGAAGCCGTTGCTTTAGTATCACTGACTTCACTAAACCAATCAGCAGCCATTTTTTCACTGAAATCTCGCCCAGCGACCAATGTTAGGCCCAATGTTTGGGCTATGTCGTTACCTGCGCCAATAATGGGTAAACTTTGTTTGGTAAATTGACCATTATCGGCCGTAAATGTAAGAGACGATTTATATGAGCCTGTTACATCAACATCCATAACGCTGACTTTGTTTACGCCATCAATCCCGTTAATACGATTTAGTAATGCTGTATTATTGTTGTGTAATATATCTTCAGCTGATATATCACTGATAACCAATTTACTTTCTTTGGTATAGCCCACTGGTAGAGACTGTAAATAAGCAAGCTGTTGTTGCAGCAATAAAGCGCCAATAATTAAACCGACAGATAATGCCGATTGTACAACTAATAAACCTTTTCTAACCGCAATGGCTGTGCGACCACGTTGCATGTCACCACTGAGCACTCTTTTTGCACTAAATGCTGACATAAACATGGCAGGATAGATCCCCGCAAGCAAACCAACTGATATTACAACAACAGCAATAGCGACGCCCAATAAAGAGTTATAATTAAGCGATAACTGCCTATCGACTAATTGATTAAAAGCAGGTGTTAGCAATTCAACCAACATACAGGCAATTAATGCTGCAATAATGGTAATAAGTAATGACTCGGTTAAAAACTGGCTTATAATTTGTAATTTACTCGCGCCAAGTGCTTTACGTACACCCACTTCCTTGGCACGTTTTGCCGATTGAGCAATACTCATATTAATAAAATTAAACGCAGCTAAAAGTACCAATAAAATACTCAAACCAATACAAATCCGCAGCGTTGAAAGCGAGCCATTCTTTTTCATTTCATAGTTAGAGTTGGAAGTTAAATGAATAGACGTTAGCGGATGTAATGTCATTTTTGCTAAATTTGGGTTTTCGTAAGCAATTTTCATGTAGCGTTGCTCAATAGTCTCTGCCAACTTTTCAACATCAGTACCTGGTTTTACTCGAATATAAGAGGCACTATTCATGTTTTGATATTGAGTATTGGCTGGTAACTCTTTAATTAACCCTTGAAAAAAGAAGTGCGTATTTTCAGGTAAAACAGCAAATACCGCCCCAATCTGCCAACGTTTACTCCCTTGTATTAAGGTTTCACCAATAATGTCCGTGCGGCCAAAAATACGTATAGCGTACTGCTCACTCAATGCGAGCATATTTGGTGTAGTAAGCACTTTGGCTAAGTCGCCTGCAACTAAGTCAATATTCACAAAATCAGCTATATTGGTGCTTGCCGACGCAATACTTTCTAACTTATAACCCACATCATCACGCACAAATTCAGCACCAGGCGGACTAGGCTCTAGTGATAGTATGTCTTCTATTTCAGCCATGTCTTTAAAGGTATTCATAAGATCTTTGTTGGTCATCGGCCCGCCAACCCCTAAAGATGTAAAATACTGATTAACACGATAAACACGCTCCGCATTGGGTTGCTGCTTATCATAAGACGCTTCGTAAAAGGCAAACATAGCCACTAAAATAGCCGCCGCTAAACCAATACTTAAACCAAGTACATTGAGCAAAAAGTGTTGTTTTTGCTGCTTAAATGAGCGCATTGCGGTCATGATATAATTTTTAAACATTATCAAATTCCTTCTTACCCCAAGGGGTTAGAACAAAAACAGTTGGCAAGCCACAAAATCACTTACCATATCACTGAGGTACACATAAGACAGATCATGTTTGAGTGCAAAAGCACTTAATGTAATAAATAAGATTGCTGCACTAGATCTTATCAATTGCACAGCAACATGCTGCAATAAGTAACGATAGTAAACGAGCATTACGCAACAACAGCATCCGCAACACTTGATGATTGTTGCTGTAAATTCGCTTTATCAACCATCACTTGGCCATCAAGTAAGCGCACTAAGCGATCAGCGTAATTACCTTCTTTCTCTGAGTGGGTAACCATAATAACCGTGGTACCTTCTTTATTTAATTCACGCAACATCGCCATGACTTCATCACCATTTTTAGAGTCGAGGTTACCTGTTGGCTCATCGGCTAATATAAGCTTTGGATTGATGACTAATGCACGCGCAACGGCTACCCGCTGCTGCTGACCACCTGACAGTTGCTGTGGTAAATGCTCGCCTCGGTGATCAATACCTACGCGTTTTAAAATGGCTTCTACGCGTTGTTTACGCTCATTTTTTGATATTTTTTGATACTGTAACGGCAACTCTACGTTTTCATATACAGTTAGCTCATCAATCAAGTTAAAGCTTTGAAAGACAAACCCGATCGATGCTTTACGTAGCTCTGCTAGTTGCTTTTCGCTATAGCCTGCAATGTCAGTTCCAGCAAATTCAAAGCTGCCTGAAGTAGGTGAATCGAGCATACCCAAAATAGACAGTAAAGTTGACTTACCACAGCCAGAAGGCCCCATAATCGCTAAAAAGTCACCTTCGTTTACGGTTAAGTTAATGCTACTTAGCGCTGTTGTTTCAACATCTTGAGTACGAAATACGCGGCTTAAATTAGTTAGTTTGATCATTGTTATTTTCCTTAAAATTGTAGTTGCTGTGCTTTATCAAAGTTACTGTAGCTAGAGGTAATCACTTGCTCCCCAGCATTGAGCCCTTCAAGCACTTCAAAATAGTTTTGATTCTTTTTGCCTAAGCGAATATCACGACGCACTGCTTTATCGCCACCTTGCTCAATAACATAAACCCAGTTACCGCCCGAGTTGGTAAAAAAGGCGCCACGTTTAAGCAGTAGAGCATTGTTTTTGTCACCCCCCAGCATTAACTCAATATCAATGCTTTGCCCGCGCTTAATGCTTTTGGTATTACTTGGTAAATCCACTTCAATTTGAAATTGCGACTGCTGTACGCGGCTATCAATTTTGCTCACCTTGGCGTTCACTGTGCCGCTTTCAAGTTCAATCATCACGGTCATATCACGCTGTACTTGGTTTAAATAAAACTCATCAAGGCGTATCACTAATTTATATTCATTTGGAATATCAATTTGGCCTAATCGCGCGCCACTGTTTTTAGATTCACCAATTTCCACATCAAGCTCGCTTAGGTAGCCTGAAACAGGTGCTTTGATTAATAAATTGTCGAGATTTCGACGCGCAAACTGCAGGTTTTTTTCAAGCATTTTAGCGCTGTCTGATAACTGTGCGACTTGCACCTCACGGATTGAGTTTTCTTGCTTTTGGCGCTCAATAGAGAGCTCTTTACGAGCTCGGTAATAATCTAAATCTTCTTCTAGCTCTGCAAGTTGATCCTGCGCTAATACGCCACTTTTAACTAAAGGTTTAGTTTGCTTTAAACGACGGGTAAGGTTTGTGATCTTTAGTTCGACTTCCAATAAGTCACGGCGTAGGTTTAACCGGCTGGTTTCCATGGTCATTTGCGTATTACGTAAAAAATTAAGCTGTTCAGTTACTTGTGCTTCGCGGCTCATTACATCAAGTTGCAAGTTAGTATTGCTTAAGCGCACCAAGGGTTGGCCTTTCTCAACATATTCGCCTTGCTCAACTAAACGCTCCTCAACTTGCCCACCGGCGATGGTATCAAGGTAAATACTGGTTTTTGGTACCACTTGACCGCGTAAGCTTAAGGCATCTTTAAATGCACCTTGTTTCACCGTGCTAACGGTTAAGCTACTGCGCTCAATATTCTGGCTACGACCTGTATTACCTGTTTGTGTAAACCCATACGCAGCGGCAGCAACACCCAATGCCAATGCTGCAAAGGTGAATTTCTTTAAATACTTTTGAGTAAATGAGCGTTCTATTTTCTTATCCATGTTGGCCACCTTGATACAGGTTTAATAAACTAATTACCGATAGTTATTACAAACGCTGTGCCAACTTTATTTAATATTAAAATTCAATACCTTATAATTAAATGAAATTATTATTATGTTTGTAGTGTCCGTTAATAGAACACTTTTTTATTTTATAAACGTCCATTTATGGACACTGTTCCTTTTTTGTTTTAGGCTAAATAAAACTCTATAAAAATAAAAATCATGAAACACACAGGCTCAATTTTAATTGTTGATGACAACCCCGATATTCTCATCGCCGCACGGCTCTTGCTAAAACAGCATTACCAAAGCGTTAAAACCACTGACAACCCATTTGATATTGCAGACATCATTAACGAGCAACGCAAAGTTGATCAGCCAATCGATGTGATCTTACTCGATATGAACTTTACCCAAGACTCCATCAGCGGCAAAGAAGGCTTTTATTGGCTGAAAAAAATCATCGAGCAAGATGCAAATATTGTTGTATTACTAATGACTGCCTACGGCGATATTCAACTTGCAGTAGATGCAATTAAAGCGGGGGCCTCTGATTTTATTGCCAAGCCTTGGCAAAACGAGCAATTACTTGGCGCTGTGGCGGCGGCTTTTTCACATGCCAAAGACAAACAGCAAGTAGGTCAACTAACTCTTCAGAAGGACGGCCTTAATCAAGTACTCAATAATCAGCCATTTGAGTTTTTAGGTCAAAGCGCCGCTATGCAGCAGGTATTCACCACCATTGAAAAAGCCGCACAAACTGATGCCAATATACTGATCACCGGCGAAAGCGGCACAGGTAAAGAACTCACCGCGCATGCCATTCATCAAGCAAGTATGCGCCATAATCAAACCTTTATGAGTTTAGACATGGGTGCTGTGGCACAAAACCTATTTGAAAGTGAGCTATTCGGCCATAAAAAAGGCGCATTTACCGATGCCAAAAGCGATCGAATTGGTAAATTTGAACTTGCCCAAGACGGTAGCTTATTTTTAGATGAGCTGGGTAATTTACCACTTGAACACCAAGCTAAATTACTGGCTGCACTACAAAATAGGCAAATAACACCAGTTGGCGGCAGTAAAGCGATTGATATTGATATTCGCCTTATTTGTGCCACTAACGATAACCTTGAGCAAGCAGTTATTGACGGGCGCTTTCGCCAAGATTTGCTATACCGGATAAACACCGTTGAAATTCGGCTACCGGCACTGAGAGAGCGCAGTGATGACATTCCATTATTAGCTAATTACTATCTAAAACACTTTGCGCAAAAATATAAACGCGACTTAACCATTAGCGATGATGATATGAATGCACTTTGCCAATACGCGTGGCCAGGTAATGTACGTGAATTGGCTCATGCTATAGAACGTGCTGTTATTTTAACTGAAGGAGATACACTAGATATAAGCTCAGTGGTTGGTAATACAACCGCACTTAGCACTGGCAATAGTGGTCAGGCGCTAAAAAGTGAGACTGAATACGATACCTTTGATTTAGATATTCTCGAGCAACGCACAGTTCGCGCAGCACTGAAGCACCATCAAGGTAATGTTAGTCATGCAGCCAAAGCGCTTGGTTTAACTCGCGGCGCGATGTATCGTCGCCTTGAAAAGTATAGGCTATAATCATGCGTGCTAATTTATTGCTTTCGTTTAATATTATCGCACTTATAAGTGCAAGTGCATTGCTTAGTTATGCATTACAAAAGCATGGTTTTTCAGCGACGACATTATTAATAATTTTAGTCGCCGTGGCGTTAATAGCGCATATTTTTACGCTATTTAAGCGCCAACAAAAACAAGCTGAAATGGTGATCCGCGCTTTAGCCAATGGCGACAGCACCTTAGGTCTTGGCCAACAACATCCAATGCTTAAGCAATTTGAGCAAGTAAAAACGCAAATGCAAACAGCACGCTTTAATGCCGAACAACAAGCGCAGTTTTTGCAAGCACTGCTTATTCATGTTGATTTAGCGGTTATGGTATGTGACGACAACGGCAAAGTGATTGAATCAAACCCAGCAGTCAGCAAACTACTGGGTAAAAGCTTCCAGCATCTACGAGAATTAGGCGCTGTTGGTGAACTAATTTTGAACGCCAAGAACAATATGCGCAGCACCACCTATTGGCAAAATGGCGAGCAGCACGACACGCTTTCTATCCAACTCAGTATCGCCGAAATACAAGGCAAAGTGCGTCGCGTAGTAAGCCTACAATCAATTCATGACCAACTACAACTCAAAGAACAACAAGCGTATAAACGCCTAACTAAAGTACTTACGCACGAAATTGCCAACTCTATTACCCCGCTTTCATCGTTAGCTGATACGTGCAGCAATTTACTGCCACAAGAACTGTGTTTTATTGATATTGAAGATAAACAAGACTTACAGCTTGCACTAAGCACCTTAGCATCAAGAACGGCACATTTAGGCGACTTTATTGCTCGTTTTCGCCAAGTTAGCAGCTTACCTAAACCTAATTTAGCGCCTGAAAATTTAGCCGATATGCTAGCGCGTATTGTCACCTTGCATCAACAACAGTCGCGTGAGCTGCAAATCAATATAGAACTTACAATTAAAAGCCAGCAATTAGTGATGCTAGACAGTAGTCAAATAGAGCAAGTATTAGTAAATCTTATAAAGAACGCATTTGAAGTGCTAAGCAGCAACAAAAAATATAACGCGCAAAGCCCCGCTCAGCCAAACATCAAGCTCAGCTTGGCACAAAACGCCAGCCAACAACTCTATGTTGAAGTGAGCGATAATGGCCCAGGCATCAGCGAACATGTGGTGGATATGATCTTCGTACCATTTTTTACCACTAAACAACAAGGATCAGGTATTGGCTTGAGCCTATCAAGGCAAATTATGCTCAACCACGGCGGTGATTTAATTTATGTACCAAAACCACAAGGCGCATGCTTTAGATGTGTGTTTGGTTAAATTAACTTAAAGATCAGTGGGCTTACCAATATAAGCCCGTAGCAAAAGCCCGCTTTAACTTGCCATGCTTTATATTTACCTGTGACTTTAATCCCTATAAATGGGCTTAATAGATCGATACGACGCGCACCAATAAACACCAACCAACAAATAATGAAAGTGAGGCTGAGTATAAATAATGGCTCCACCAAACCACCTAATTGCAGTTCAGACAAATAAAAGGCTAAGCCAATAATCACACTTTGATGTAATAAATAAAAAGGGAATACTGCACAGTTTAGTAAAGCCAGTTTAGGGTGATCGTGATTCAAAAAACGTTGTGCAAGTGCCAACATAAATAATACACCGACTAATCGTTGCGCGGTATACAGCATATCCATGCTGGTAATTTGCCATTGGCTGGCGGCAGGATTTTGCCAAATCATGTGATAACCCAGCACGACAACTAAATAACCTAAAATGAATACCACTAATAACGCCTGCCAGTGACGTAGCAGTTGGCTGTAAAATGCAGGCTGCCAAGCAAGCAAGTAACCGTAAAGTAAAAACAACGCGCCCATGGGGTATCGGAATGTATCACTCGGCCAGCTTAGCTTTAAAATACACAGCGGCAATAGCAATACAATAAAAATAGTAAATAACGAGCGCCCACATAAACGCGTGATTATTGTATGCACAGTAGCGTGATGAAGCAGCGGCATCGCTAGCACTAGCAATAAAGTAAATTGCCATAACGAACGCAAGTACCAAAGATGGTTTACATCGACATGAGGCCAAATCCCTGCTTGATAGTGATTAAATAAAGGGTTAGTTAAATTAAAGAACTGCTGGTAGAACTGCCAAAAGCTCATAGCTAAACCAACCTCTTGGCTCATTTGCGCATAAAGCTGAATAGGCACTATAAACCAAATGCCAAACAATAAAGGCAGTAATATTTTTACACTGCGCGTAGTTAAAAACATGCCTAAACTAAAGCGCGCAATAATAAAGCGCAGCGCTACTCCTGAAATAAACCAGATTAGTCCCATGCGCCACGGTGACAGTAACAACATGACATTTTCAACACTGCTAGACAAATACTGGCTTTTAAAATGAAATCCCCAGTTTTGGCTGTATAACATGCCGGTGTGATAAAAAATTAATAAACCAAACGCAATCACCCGTAGCCAATCTAAATCATAGCGGCGCGGTGGTAATTCAACGGCTTGATTAAACACATTTAGCCATGGCTGTAATAGCGTACGTGTTGTGTTTTTAATTACTATTTTAAGTTTCATGGTAGATTTAGCTTACGACTAATTAATAACAAATATGAACAACTATCTGCGTTAAGCAATCAGAAAAGGCTGATAAAACAGTCAGTAGGGATAAACGGTGGATATCAGGGATGATAAGTTTGGTGATCTATCACTATCTTGCTAGTCTAATGATGGTCTTTTAAAGAGTAACAATAATAATGATCTCCTTAACGCATTTTCAGCGCTACCAGAGATGGTATGCGGCATTATTTTTATCTAGTTATATTTTTATAAACAACACCATTAATGCCAGCTCAAACATTATGGAAGCCCAGCGCGATGGCGTACTCCCATTTATGATCTGGGAGCCGTTTGTATGGGAATATTCCAGCGCTATTGGCACCTTGTTGTTGTTTCCCGCTTTAGTTTGGCTATTAAAAACCCAGCCTTTTAATTGGCAAAAAATCCCCCGCTCATTACTGCTATATCTGCTGGCAAGCATTGCTTTTTCGTTATTGCATATTGGCATTATGGTCACCATTCGCAAGCTCATTTACACCGTACAAGGCATGTATTATGACTTTGGTTTGGTCTGGTTTGAATTACTTTATGAATACCGCAAAGACTTGTGGGGGTTCTTATTTTTAATTGCTGTTATTAAAACCTATCAATATGTAGTGAGCCAATTAAGTGGTGAAGCAGCACCGATCAGACAAGGCGAAGATACGCCTGAAAATTTAAATTTCGATAGACTACTGGTAAAAAAACTGGGAAAAGAATTTATTGTCCGCGTAGCACAAATAGACTGGCTTGAATCTAGCGGTAATTATGTAAATCTACATATTGATGCAAGAATTTACCCGTTACGTGCAACTATGAGCCAACTTATAACTCAGTTAGAACCGCAAGGGTTTTGCCGTATTCATCGCTCCCATGGCGTTCGGTTAGATGCGATTGAATCAATCACGCCACTACCGAGCGGAGACAGTGAAGTAAAACTTACAACCGGCAAAGTACTTAACTTATCGCGTCGCTATAAAGAGCAATTTAAGGGACAGTTAAATTCAACTACAAGTCATTCTTAACTCACGCTATGTTAAGCTAGCCTGATTTAGGTTAACCGCATTTATATTTTCGGAGTAGTTTAGTACGTGTCTTTAAATCGATTTATCCGCATTCTGCCATTGGTTGTTATTTTATCCGGTTGTGAAACCACACCCGAACAACCATCTTCACAACCTGATATTAAGGCTAACCCAAATATTGTTGTTAAAGAACAAAACGAAAATATTGAGCAAATAGCTCCCTTAAGTCCTCAGGAACTCGATGATGTGTGGCAACGCATCCGAGCGCAGCTTACATTTGCCAATTCTAGCCACCCAGATGTGCAACAACGCATTGCATGGTATTTATCTCACCCAAACTATATGGATGAAATTAGTCGCCGTGCTGAGCCTTACCTTTATTATATAGTCACAGAGGTTGAAAAGCGGAACTTACCCATAGAATTAGCGTTAATGCCGCTAATTGAAAGTGACTTTGATGCCAGTGCCTATTCGCACAAGCATGCATCTGGGCTTTGGCAATTAACGCCTGCCATTGCTAAGTACTTTAAGGTAAAAATTAGCCCTTGGTACGATGGCCGCCAAGATGTGATCGACAGTACCCGCGCTGCTCTGGATTTTATGGAGTACTTATACAAACGCTTTGATGGTGATTGGTATCACGCTATAGCAGCCTATAACTTAGGTGAAGGCCGTGTACTTAGAGCGATCAGCAACAATAAAAAGCAAGGTAAACCAACTGACTTTTTCAGTTTAAAACTCCCTCAGCAAACCAGTCAGTATGTACCTAAACTACTTGCTGCGGCACAATTATTAAAAAGCCAAAAAATGGCGTTCCCTGCAATAGCAAATAAAGATGCAATTGCCAAAATAGCCATTTCTGGCTCAGTTATTTTAGATAATAAAGCCCAATGGCAACAGTTAGAGCCCTTAAACTACGGGGTCATTCGCTTTCCGGCGATTATTGATGCACCGCATCTCGTCGTTCCTGCTAGTGAGCAAAAGCAATTTGAGACTATGATTGCTGATCAAGATTCTAACGACTACAGCCAATGGCAACATTATACAGTTAAGCGTGGCGATAGTTTGAGCGTGATCGCTAAGCGCTACAAAGTAACTTTAAGCCAACTAAAAGCATTTAATAATTTGAAAAATAGTACCATACGTATTGGTCAAAAATTAGTGCTACCGCAGTTAGCCGATACGCAAATAGAGCATAAGGTTAAATCTGGCGAAAGCTTGTGGAAAATAGCCAACCATTACAAAGTCAGCATCACTAAGCTAAAACAATGGAACAGCCTTTCAAGCGATCGCTTAAAAGTAGGCGATAAGCTAACCGTATTTTTATCAGCAAGTTAATAACATGAACGCTGTATAATAAGCCTATCTTCAGCGGCTATATGCAATGCTAACTGTGTTAGGCCTGAATAATTAAAGGGCTGCAATCATGCAGCCCTTTGCAAACAGAGATTAATCATCAACTTGTGATTTAGTGTGGTACCAATTTACTGTGCGGGTCAGCATCATAATCAAACTCAGTACTGCAAACACCAGTAAACTGCCCATCAACAATGCGTAATCTTCTGCGCTTAATAGTCCGTAAAGTAAGCTGTATAAAAACAGAATAGCAATCAGAAACAACCCACCATGCTTAGTATTTTTCAACATTCCGGCCACATAAATACTCAGTAATAATGAAGAAGCTAATGCTGATAGTAAGTAAGCAAGGTTAAATCCTAGGTGCTCACCAAGTGATATCAACAATAAATAAAAAACGGCCAATGCTAAACCGACAAAGCCATATTGCACCGGATGAACAGGTTCGCTGCGAAGCACTTCGAGTAAAAAGAAGCTGGCAAATACCAATATCAGCACTAAAATTGCGTAGTTACTGGCACGATAGCTTTTTAAATAATGATCAACACCATCAACAAGATTAACTCCCATGCTACGTTGCTTAAATTGCTCGCACTGATTTTGAAAAACACAATGTTGAAACAGCTCTTTTAAGTTGGTAGCAAAGTAATTTGTTTGCCAGTTGGCAGTAAAGCCTTGCTCTGAAATACTTGAGTCGATAGGTAAGTAATCGCCAACGAAACTTGGATGTGGCCAATCGGCTTGCATGCTAAGACTGGTTTCTTTGCCGATAGGAGCAATAGCTAGTTTACGCATTCCTTGTAGATTTAAATCAATTTGATAATCCAACATCTGTTGCTCTAGTAAAGCACTAAAATCGAGCTCAATATTAACGCCTTCGGGTAATTGCGCCAGCTTAGTGCCAGGCTGCAACGCATATTCTTGGTTATTTATGCGCATTGTACTGCCCTGACCAATACCGCGAATATCTTTAATCGCCATCACCATATGCACCTGTTTTATCTTTTTACCGGCTAATTCATTTAAAGCCTCGGTATTAAATTGGCCTGCAAAGTGATTCGCGGAGCGATATAGTAACGCCTTATAAATACCTCGGTATTTTTCAAAAGAAGATAATTCACTGTTTATAGTTAAGGTTTCAGGTAGCAACAACAGCGTTTTTAACTGTTCAGTGGTGTTGCCTTCCACGGTGTGAGTTTCTATAAATTGCACTTGAATAAACGGCCCAATGACTTGTTGCTCGCCGCTGCTGCTTTTAGCAATATCAGCTTGCACTTGTTGCTGATGTTCTGCACGTTCATCAATTAGGTTTTGGATCATAAAGATAGGCACTAATAACAGTACAATTAGGCCTATGATGATCACCAACTTCGTTTCAATTTTTTGTTTCATTATTATCTTTACTCCCTATTTAATATAGGAACTAGAGTAATCGACAAAAGTGGATTTTAAATGGTGCTTATATGGAGTCTTTATGGAGTTGGTAAAAACAGCTTAACGGATACGCCCTGCGGGGTATTATGGATGTCTAATTTTCCTTTATGCAACTTAACCACTTGTTCTACAAAGTTAAGCCCAAGGCCGGTACTTTTTTGTCCATTACTTCTGGCAAGCGAATAAAAACGTTCGGTTACTCTCTTTAACGCATAATCAGGTATCTTCGGGCCAGTATTTTCGACGTTAATACAAAGCTCTCCTGCGGTTTGCGTGACCGTAATATTGATTTTCCCCTGTTCACATACAAAATCCAACGCGTTTTCAAACAAATTATACAAGGCTTGCTGTATTAAAAATTGATCCCCCACAAAAGCAACTTTGTTATCGCATACAACACTTAACTCTACTTGTTTGGTCATTAGCCTGCTGATACAAGAGGCTTTTATCTGCGCTAATAAAGCAGGTAAATCAATTAATTGCCGCTGTTCAAGTTCTGGGAGTTGCTCAAGCTTTGTTAGAGCTAACAACTTATCAATCAATTGCTGCATGCGCGTAGCTTCGGTTTCAATATTCTGAGCAAACAACTGTTGTTTATCTACCGTGGTAGGGGTTTGTAATATTTCACTGGCTCCTTTGATTGCTGACAATGGACTTTTTAACTCATGCGTTAGAGTTTGCACATAATTTTCTACGTAACGCTTACCATCAAGCTGACGACGCATATTTTCAAGGGCATCACTGAGTAAGCTATATTCATAAAAAACTCTAAAGGTGGGTTTACTGGTTTTTTCACCGCGCCCCATTTTATCAGCATAGTCTGCAAGCTTATATAACGCAGTATTTATACGCCACGCGATTAACGCACCAATGATAAGTGCGAGT
Source organism: Pseudoalteromonas sp. SG43-6 (assembly GCF_014164365.1). NCBI lineage: Bacteria > Pseudomonadati > Pseudomonadota > Gammaproteobacteria > Alteromonadales > Pseudoalteromonadaceae > Pseudoalteromonas > Pseudoalteromonas sp. SG43-6. The sequence goes on along the minus strand of NZ_JACJEZ010000031.1, from coordinate 1,619 downwards.
ACACTCATTAACGCTAACCAAGTTAATACCCGATACCTAGAAATATCAATAAATGGCTGTACAGAACGGTTCGCTTTAGCAACTGTGACACTGCCAATTATCTCATCGTTATACATGATTGGTGCAGCAACATGCATTACTGTTGATAGCGGATCATTAGGGTCTAATGCAGTTGAACGTGCCCCGTACTCACCACGTAAGGTGAGGTAAACGTCATTCCATTTAGAGAAATCATTACCAACATCCTGCTGCCATGAATCCAGCACTACAATCCCTTGTTGATCGGTTATATAAACTCGATGATTAACTGATTTTTTTTCAACACCCCAAATAGCAGCATCGGGATCACGCAAACCATAAAAGTTGATTTGCTTAGCAAAAGCGCTCTGTGCAATATCGCCGTTCGCCATTGGGTTGCTTGCTATTACAGCCAGCATGTTTGCCATATCGACCAGTGTTTCTTCACTCGCTTGGCGTACCGTTGGCTTGATCTCTCTCATAACTGTTGAGCTAACCAAGTAAGCGGTTAAAATCACTAATACAAAGTAGAGTAAAAACAGCCTCAGTCCAAGCGGGATCTTAGGCCATCTTTTAAGACGAGCAAATACCGTATTTGTTGGCTTAGGTAGATTCATAGTAATAACCAAAACCACGTTTAGTATGAATACATTCCGGAGCCGATACTGCGCGTAATTTATTGCGAATAGCCTTGATGTGACTATCTACATTACGAGCATAGATAGCATCTTGGTGATTTTGCGCCGACAACAATAATTGCTCACGGGAGAATACTTGGCGAGGATGGCTAATTAACTTATCCAGCAATTTAAATTCCAATGCTGTGAGAGCCAATGCTTGGTTTTGGAAATGATAATCAAAATTTTCGGCATAAAGGCCTGAGGCTTGTTCTGAAGAGATGGATACTTTACTCGCAGCTTCGCTATGTCTAATTCTAAGTTTAACCCTTGCAAGCACTTCTCGCGGGCTAAATGGCTTAGTAACATAATCATCGGCGCCTATTTCTAATCCCACAACACGATCAATTTCATCATTTCGGGCGGTAAGAAAAATAATTGGAACCGCTGAGAACTCTCTTATCTGTTTGCACAACTCAAAACCATTGACATCAGGCAAACCAACATCCAAAATCACCAAGGCAGGCATATTGTTTTTAATATATTCAAGCCCCTCACCCGCTGTAGCAAACCACTGCACAGCAAAGCCATCTATTTCTAGAGTATGGATCAGTGTATCAGCGATCGCTTTCTCATCTTCAATGATCACAACCTGCGCAGTTGTCATGCAATTAATTCCTTTACTACAGCAAATTAGCAATGTTTATAGTTACAGTAACTATAAAGGCAGTCAATAGTTAGGTTTACGAGTTTATATTTTCTTATGGGGAGCGCGAGTTTTTTAAGATTAAAAAGTGGCAGTACACGCATGTCAAAGGTTAACACTGACGGCTCGAAGCCATTAGCTTTCCTACAGACATAAAAAAGCCCGACTATTGCTAGTCGGGCTTTCTCAATTTGGAGCCTGGCAATGTCCTACTTTCACATAGCAAATGCTACACTATCATCGGCGCTGTTTCGTTTCACTACTGAGTTCGGCATGGG